>JASFGH010000359.1:0-4834 GCA_050123865.1 Desulfobacterales bacterium
CACTGGAATGGCAGGATCTTCATTAAAGCTTGGCTTGTAAAGAGCACCAGCATATTTTTCGAAGTCGGCGGGCGGTTGCCGTGCTGTAATCTCCTGATATCCTATGCGCTCTGCTTCAAGTTTCGTATGAGCGATAAGTTGAGACATGCTATCATCATCGGCGATATTTTTGGTGGTCATTCGATTCGATTGAGATGAACATGTCAGCATTAGCCCCAGGAACACCACCGATACCAGCAACAGACAACGTTTCATGACACCCTCCTTGCAATCCGCCTCATGTTTGCGGGCCCCTTAACTTATATACTTTGCCTAAGTTTGCCCATAAATGGCAAAAGAGACATTTCGTGTCAAGCTGGAAATCGAGATGAATTTAATGAAGATCGCACCAAGTTAAAAACTTGCGGTTTCGATTTCCAGTTGCTGGATTAAATGCAGCTTCATAAAAGCTGCAAATCCACTGGTTGAAATTCGCTGGCATTAACAAAACGGTCTGTATTGAATTTATTGTACCACGTCATATACTCTTCTTCAGACCGGGTTCTTCTTTCCAACTCATCCCAAACCTCTTCAGGCAAGTCCCAGTCAGAGGGCACCATGTTTTCTTCCAGTTGGTTAATGTTTTTAACGCCGATTATCACCGAAGTCACAAAGCTACGCCCTAACGGCCATGCGATGGCAAGTTTTGACATGGATATTCCAGATTCTTTTGATACATCCGCCACGATTTCGGCAGTTTTGTATCCTTTTGGGTGCCAGAATCGAGGGCCATCCACTTCGGTTCTAAAAGAGGCGCGGGACCCTTTTTCCGGCTTCTTCTGTCCTATATATTTTCCGGTCAGCAGACCGCCGCCGAGCGGGCTGAAGCAGGTTATACCGATTCCGGCATCAATGGCAGCGGGTATAGTTTCTCTTTCAAGCTCCCGATGAATCAAGCTGTAAATATATTGACCGGCCACCATCTTTTCCAGGTTGTTTTTTTCGGATACGCCCTGTGCCTTGGTCAGTTGCCATCCGAAAAACATGCTGGACCCGGTATATCGAACCTTGCCCTGTTTTACCAAATCATCTAGAGCCCTTAGCGTTTCCTCGAAAGGCGTAACAGGGTCCGGAACATGGACGTGATAAAGATCAATGTAATCAGTCCTCAACCGCTTCAGACTTTTTTCGCAAGAGGAGATGATCTGTTTGCGATTGGCCCCAAATTGAGTAATGGCTGGGCCGGATGGAAGCGAAAATTTGCTGGCAATGATCAAGCCATCTCGGTTCAATTCGGACATCAGGGTTCCAACGATTTCCTCTGAACGGCCTCCAGCATAGATATCGGCAATATCAAGAGTATTGCCTCCGGCTTCGATGTATTTCTTGATAATGGTATGGGATTCCTTTTCATCGCATCCCCAATCAGGGGCACCAAAAGTCATTGTGCCAAGGGTAATGCGTGACATTAACAGACCAGATGATCCGAGATAGCGATATTTCATTACGATTCTCCTTTTGGCTTCTGTTGCGTAGAAGACCCAAATTGACTTATGCGTCAAACGCTTTTATTAGAGTAAAAGCGCAATAAACCGGCGATACTCATTATATATCGTAGGCGTAATAATCCAATAATTCAGTTTCTGCAAGATTATATATTAGACCGCGCAATCCACACTTCGACCGAATTGTGGACTTCGGCTATGTACCCGTAATTTATCAATTTTACGGATAACTTGATCAAATCCAAACCCGCATAACCCTATCCCACTGACCCTCCATTAAAAAGTCAAATATTTCCCAAATTCAAATTTCAGCGTTGTACCTGATTAAATAGCTTCAAAGATTTTTCGAATTTCTGAACCAGGATTTTGTTGGGCAAAAGAACGATTGAAACAAGCGGCCGTTTATAGTGGTTGTCAAAAAAACGTTCCGATTGCGGGACGCTTTTTTTGCTACAACACTTATGCCGCCATCCTTTATTTCGGAACATTAATATGACAAGCGGTATATTTATAGGAATTTAAATTTCGTGATTTATTAATTTCGAACGCTGAACTTTTTTATTGTTCCAAATAAAATAAAAAAATTTCAATTAATTTAAAATAAAAAGCATTCTCAAAAATAGTAGATCACGTCTAAGAGCAAGGCGTGAGCCGACGAGAAAGCGGAGCATACACGTTAGTATATGAGCATTTTCGCAGGGGCTGGGGAGGGGCCCCCAGGCCCTGCCGACAACATTGCTATTGAGCGTTAGATGCATTTTTGAGATCGTTTTTACTGTTCGTTGGCGGATTG
The DNA here is from genome assembly GCA_050123865.1 of Desulfobacterales bacterium. GTDB lineage: Bacteria > Desulfobacterota > Desulfobacteria > Desulfobacterales > JAHEIW01 > JAHEIW01. The sequence continues at coordinate 2,278 of JASFGH010000359.1, forward strand.
CAGCATCGCATGCAGCAAAACATTGGCGCCGGCTTCGCAGTCTTCCCAGGTTGTGTTTTCGACTTCAACATGGCTGCGGCCGCCGATGCTGGGTACAAATATCATGGCTGTCGAGCAAACCTGATTCATATAGCTGGCATCATGGCCGGCGCCGCTGACCATATGCAGGCTGGAATACCCCAGTCCTTCGGCAACGTCCAGAATGCGCTGGACTAGTTTTTGATCGAAAGGCGAATGCTCCACTCGCCAGGTCTCCTCAATTTTGATCGGGCAGCCCCTGCGTGCAGCAATATCTTCAAAGTCTTTGCGGACCAGCTCCCAGGCCTTCAGGGCATGGTCATCATCCCATGAGCGAATGTCCACCGTAAAGTGAACCTTATCCGGAATGATATTGCGGGAATTGGGATAATTCTGGATTTCGCCGACGGTAGCCACCATATTGCCGCCCATACGATTCGGCAGCTCATTGACTTTTAAAATCATTTCAGCCGCGGCGCACAGGGCATCATGTCGGCCTTCCATGGGAGTGGGTCCCACCTGGTTGGCCTCCCCTTCAAGATAAATATCATACCAGTGCAGGCACAGAATTCCCTTGGGGGCCCCGATTTTTTTGCCCTCGCGTTCCAGCATCGGTCCCTGTTCGATATGATACTCATAATAACAGTGTACCGGCCATTTTTTAGCCGGCGCGCTGCCTTTGTATCCAATGCGAATCAACTCGTCTTCAAAGCGTTTACCGTTTATGTCGGTGCGATCATAGACCCAGTCGCGCTCCAGGGCTCCGGCCCATACCCCGGAGGCCACCATCGCCGGTGCAAACCGTGAGCCCTCCTCATTGGTCCAATCGACGATCATAACGGGCCGTTCGGTTTCAATGTTGTTTTCATTCAAAATCCGCAGTACTTCTAACGGCCCCATCACACCCAGGATCCCATCAAAGCGCCCGCCCTTGGGTTGGGAATCAATGTGGGAGCCGCTCATGACCGGCGATAGATCATTGTTTTTCCCGGGGCGTTTGCCAAAGATATTGCCCATTTCATCAACGGTAATTTCCAGATTCAGCTCCTTGAGCCATTTAACAAAAAGATCTCTGGCCTGTTTGTCCTCATCTGAAAGGGTCAAGCGCTGGACACCACCGCCGGGCGTTGCGCCAATTTCGGCCATTTCCTCCAGAGTGCCTTGCAGGCGTTTGCCATCGACACGTAAATCCTTAACATCCATATATCACCTCCACAAAATGAATGAATCATGCATGAAAATAGGTGAGAATAGTTTCTTTCGATTCTTAAATCAAGTTCGAAAAATTTGTCACATTGAGCACAATTGACACAAATTCTTTGATTCTTATCTTCTATTTCAGGTAAAAAATGTTAAAGAAACTGAAAATTCTGAAAAAACTAAAGAGGTGAAAAGATGGCTGAATGGTTTCCCCTTCCCCAGCATTTGACCGAACCGCATCCCGGGCATGAAGCCCATCTGTGCATGGCCGACAATGTTGGTTTTGTAAAGAACAATCTCGAAGAATACAAAAATTATGTTCGCAACGCTAAGTTTGTTTGTAAAAATTGCGGCCGCGCGGCGGCCAATGCAGAGAATCTTTGCGGACCGGAACCTCTGTAATTTAACCACAAAAGCACGAAGTTCGCAAAGTTAATAAACGTTGACTTAATCTTTATGGATCTTCGTGTTCTTTGTGGTGAATAGACAAAATTTTCTTTGCGCGCTCACTCAATCTTTCCGGTCAACAGCCTCAATTTCAACCCGCCGTGTTGAACGGGAATGGATTTCGTTTGAAATGGCAGTGTGCCTGCCTTCTTGCGGCCGGGCGCCAACAGCACCAGCTTCCATCCTTGATAGGCCTGCTTGAGTTTGTCTCCCACAGCATGCATAAATGCATCGGATTCTTGCCTTCCACCGAGCCGGCGCCCGTAAGGCGGGTTGATGCAGACGGTCCCGGTCCGGTCGGTTAACTCAAGCGGATCAATTTTAAAAAAATCCATCTGTTGAACCTGGACGGTATCGGCCAGGTGATACTTCTGGATGCACGCTTCCAGTTTTTGACAGGCCTTGCCGTCGCTATCCGAGGCAAAGATTACCGGGCGCCGGGATTGCACGATTTCTGATTCGGCCTGGCGCTTGATGAACATCCAGCGTTTCTCACTAAATGACGGCCAGCGGTAAAAGGCAAAATCCCGAAACCAGCCGGCGGGTATGCGTTTGGTCATAAGGGCGCCTTCAAGGGAAAAGGTTCCGGTGCCGCAAAGCGGGTCCAATAACGGTTCAGAACCATCGTAACCCGCCATTATTAATGCTCCGCCTGCAAGGGTTTCGCGTAGCGGCGCTTTGCCGGTATGTTCTTTGAGGCCGCGCTTGTAAAGAAGCTCGCCGCTGCTGTCAATCGACGCGTTGAAATGATCGTCAACGCCCCGCACAAATATATCTTGAGGGCCCCCTGCGGCCTCCGGAAGGTGCTGGCCGGACTCAAAGCCGGACAGTCGCTCGTTGATGACGCGCTTAATTCTCTCTGCAATCGCACCGGAGTGACGGAGCCTGCAAT
>JASFGH010000360.1:0-4816 GCA_050123865.1 Desulfobacterales bacterium
TCACCCGGGGCAGCTGTTTATCATAGTCACAAACGACCTCAATATCATCCGGTATGTCGGCAGAGTCTAAAGCTTCATTGAGTAATCGGTTGACGTCTAATCGAGTTGGTGGACCGGATTCCCTAAACGGTCTGAATAATGCTTCGCTGAGCTTAAGAATAAACTGCGCATTCCGATTGATGCGCTCCAGATTAGACTGGGCCCAACGACGGTCTGCATCAGATAGGTTCATCTTTGCTACCATTCGCAGCACTTCATTGGCGCTAACCGGCACCACCCCTAACAGGTTATTAATGCGATGCGCCAGGGCAGTCGCTGCCTGGCCCATAACGGCCCACTTTTCGGCAGCCAGACGCCGTTCTTGCTCCGCCTTGAGTTTTTGAAGCTGAGTGGCGTTTTGGATGGCAATGACTGCTTCCTGGGCCAATGCTTCCAGAAGTTCAACATCCTGCTGATCAAAGGCGGCCGGACGAAAGCTCTCTAAAAGCAAAACCCCAATGAACTTTCCTTTTGGGTGTTGTTCGTCCGAGCTGTACAACAAGGGCACCGAAATGCTCGAGCGCATATCTTCAAAAAGAACGACATTTAATGGATCCTTACGAACGTCAGGGCATAGATAAGGCCGTTGCTTTTCGGCCACCCAGCGGGCAATCCCCTGCCCGATGCGCGGGGTATACGCCATTTTTTCTTTTGTCCACCCTTTTCCGTAGTGCGCCTTGAGGACAAGATTACCGGTCTCAGGTTCCAGATGCCGCAGCGATCCATGCTCGGCATTGACCAGTTCAGCGGCTTTTTCAAGGATGAGATTCAGGACGCGATCCAATTCAAGGCTCGATGTCAGCGCCACATCAATGGTATGTAAGGTACGAAACTGAGCGGTCATGCGGGCCAGCCGCTCGTTTTGCTGGGCAACCGAAGCTGTCAGGTCTGCCAGAGATTGGATCAGGGCCATATCTCGCTGGCTAAAGGTTCGTCCAGGCTTTGTATCGAAGACAATCAGCAGTCCGCGAACGGCTTCCTGCCATACCAGCGGTGCCGCCATCAAAACAGATTGATCCGGAAGCGTTTTAATGACCGCATGACCAGAATTGATCATTTCTTTTAAAAGCACGTCATCCCAGGGTTCTTTGGGCAGGTTCTGAGTGGCCAGCAAGATCTTGTGGCCGCCCGCAGGATCACACAGGTAAAAACTGCTGCCTTCGGCACGGCATTGAAAAGTCGCCTGTCGGACAACGCTTTGGAGCAGGTTCGGATCCAGTATGTCGGTTGTGGCAATATCCGGTTGCATCATATAAGGGCACTTTTCGCTTTATCTAAAACACACTCGTAAGATAGATCTTCTTCGACGCCAGCGTTCAAAGATAATTCGCGATTAATGTCGTCAGATCTTGAATCTCAAAGTTGAGTTTGTCCTCCAGCTGTTGATCCTGCTGGGCACAACGAAAATGAATCTGGCATTTAACACAGGCCGTAATCATTCGGCTGGCACCTGTCCGAGACGCTTCCTGCAACCGCTCAATTTGAATATTCTTGCTGACCTGTCCGCAGGACGTCCACCCGGTGGTGCCGCAACACAGGCTGGCACTGCGGGCCCGTTCCATTTCCCGTAAATCCAATCCCACAGCCGCCATTAAAGATCGCGGCTCATCGTAGATATCAAGATAGCGGCCCAAACGGCAGGGATCATGGTAGGTGACGCGCTGCTGATTTTTCGCCTGCAGCACGAGATTCCCATCAGCAACGGCCCGCGCCAAATATTGAGCCAGGTGAAATACCGCCATGCCATGGTCTGCGACCCGTTTGGGGTATTCCCGGGTCAGCATGAGGGCACATTCCGGACATGTGGTAACAATGGCTTTAGCACCGGTGGCGCTAAGGACCTCAAGGTTGCGTCTGGCCAATGCCTGAAATGTCAGCATATCACCTTCCCATAGCTGATCATGACCGCAGCAACGCTCGTCGGCCATGACTTGAGGTGCGATCCCCAGATGGTTCAAAATTTTCACCGCTGCTCTAGCAATATCGATGCCCTCTATATCCAAATGCTTAAACAAGGCATCATAGTAAGGCAAACACCCCGTAAAATAGACAATCTCCGAAGTATCGGATATCTGAAGTTCCGGTGTGATCCATTCCAGTCGATGTTGGGCAAGGCCCGGATCGGTCATCATTTTACCCCAGTTTTGAATTACCGCTCCATGGGTGCATTCGCCGGTGTGTCCGCAACCTGTTGCCAGGGTTCTGGCCTGCTGTATGAAATCAGAAAAATAGACATCCGATGGACACAATAGACTGCAGCGCTGGCATGTCAGGCAGGACCAAAATAACGGATCCTGCATGATCTTCTCGGGCTGACCATCGATGGCCTTCTCCACCAGCAGCCGCGGGCTGCTGTAGGAACGGGTTTCCCAACGGGTGATCGGGCATACCGCACTGCACTTGCCACATTCCTGGCAATACCATGCCCGACAGTGTTGGATAATGTCTTTCATGTTACCCCTGCTGTTGCCGGCCTCCATTCAGACCATCCATAAAGAGTTGTATTTTTGATACCCAGGAATCTGCATCGCCAGCCGCGATGCGATCCATGACAAGGTATTTATCTGAATATCCCAACAGCTGCATTAACCGGCGGGTCAAATCAAATGTTTCTTGGGCACGCTGGCTGCCAAATGTATAATGGCATTCTTCCGGCTCGCACCCCAGTAGTAAAACACCGTCAGCACCCAAATGAAAAGCGTTGAGAAGGATCCCCGGGCTCAAGCGACCCAGGCACATGACTTTTAAGGGATAAACCCATGATGGGTAAGACGCATGCCGACGGCCCGCGGCTTCAAGCCCCCGGTAGCCATTCCAGTTACACGTAAAAACCACTGCCTTCTGCCTTGCATTTATGTCATCTGCTTTCAGGACAGCTGCAAGCATGGCTTCCAGCTGTTCATCTGTCGCATAGCCCGCTGTTATGGCGCCAGAGGGACATAGCGCGGCACAACTGGCGCATCCCGAACAGATTATCGGATCGATCCAGGAGTGGCGCTGTGGTTCTTCACCAACCAGTTGTGGCGCACCCAATTCACAAATATCGATACACGTTTTGCAGGCCCGACAGCGGTGCGGATCGACCAAGGCCGCTATGGGTTTGGTCTGTTCGGCTAATTGATGCAGCCAACCGCTCACCTTGACGGCAGCAGCCGCTCCGCTCGATCGGCCATCTAGCGGATCACAGAAAAAAACGCCCGGTAACAGGGTTTCAACATCCGGTGGCATCGGCATGATTCGCTCGAATTTACCTGAGGCCGCAAATGCATTGCACAACAGATCCGCCTCGACCGCGTCCTGCGGTGCCAGTACGACGGCAGTTGCCTTCTGGACGGTCAATGGATTCGAAACCGCATATTGCCCATCGACACGCCTGATCTGATGGGGCAAGTGCTGGGCGACCCGGGTGACAATCTGCCGGTCATCGAGTAAATTCTGACACATCCGTGCCGCCGTGCTGTTACCCACAATCAACACGGACCGTTCAGCATTCATCCATCGGGCCTGTGGGGGGAACGCCATCTTCAACTTGACGGCAGCGGCCGCAATTAACCGGTCTGCCTTGGCGGTCGCGGCTGCCGGATCGTCAGCATGTACCCAAGCGCAATGCTCGCGGATATTCACAAATTCCCAGATCAGATTGGACGAATTCCCAGCTGGCAGATGATCTGTTGGACTGCGTGAGCCGTCAGGGCCAGCTGTAAACAGCCTCAGGTTATCTTTGCAGCGAACCCGCTGATACGTGCAGCTGAAGCAAACCTGGTCCAGCGAACAACAGCTGCAGGCAGCCAAAAGTACCCGGTTCAGACCGTGGTTCAGCACCGCATAGTCAATATGTTCAGCCGCTTCCGGTAAGCAGGCCTGGGGAATTACATCAGCATGGATAACACCGGGCAGATCGGTTGATTGCTGGCGCAACGCATCCGTATCGACGACACGAGCGATGTGATCGCCACACTGGCAAATGAACACGCCCGTGCGCGCAGAGCTTTCCAGATAGGCTCCCACCTCGGTGGATGAAGCCGTAAAATACCGTTCGACCCTTGTGTGGTGCATGGCTTGGGCGGCCGCAACAGAACCCGCAAACGTCTCCCGGGGTGATATCCGATAAAGGCCGGGTCCTACTTGCAACTCGAACTGCGCGAATGTTGTCAGACCATCGGCCAGTATAATGGCATCCATATCGAAGTCGACGACTTTTTCACGCTCAGCATGGTTGACGGCTCCGGCTTTGCAAGCCTCGACACAGGCCATACATTCACTGCAAGGACCGCATGCCAGGCAGCGTTGGGCTTCGGCGATGGCCTGTTCTTCTGAATAACCCAGCTCCACCTCGGAAAAACTGCATAAACTTTCCTCCTTTGGCAAAACCGGCATGGATATCCGAGGTTTGGGCACCCGTTCCGCTTCCGTCAGGGGCCGCTCGGAAATTGACAGCTGAACCCTTTGCTGCGAGTGGCCGCTTAACGGTTGGCCATTGATAATATCTTGGGCGTTGATGGCATCCGGCGATTGGTTTACACGATCCTCATTTGAATCGAGCCGGCTAAGATACCGATCAATGCTTTCAGCAGCCTGTTTACCGCTGGCAATGGCCTCTATGACGGTTTTGGGGCCGTAAAGCGCATCTCCGCCGGCAAATACCCACGGTATGCTCGTTTGCAGCGTATGCGGGTCGGCCTGGATGCCGCCCTGGGGTGACCGCATCATGTTCTCTGCTTCTAAAAAGTCCATTTCAGCGCGTTGGCCGATGGCAATCATGACTGCTTCCGCTTCC
>JASFGH010000361.1:0-4795 GCA_050123865.1 Desulfobacterales bacterium
TTCACGACAGTGAATACACGCCTGAAGAATACCAGACTTTTATCGAGTGGGGCCATTCGGAATATACGGATGTACTTAAATTGGCCCAACAGGCAGGCGTAAAAAAATTGGGGTTGTTCCATATAAACCAGGAACGCACCGATGACCAGATGGATGACATGGTCAGCATCTGCCAGCAGCACCTCGATGAACACGGCCTTCAGATCGAGTGTGTCGGTGTAGCCACCGATATGACATTCAATCTTTAGCTCAACCTTGTCAGGTTGCGCTAAAATCCGAGTATTGAGTATAATAATGGATCATGATGGATGATTTGATCAAAAAAGCGGCTACGGATCTGGCCCAGGCCAAGCTGGTTAGTGCCCTCACCGGCGCCGGTGCCTCAATTGAAAGCGGGATTCCGCCATTTCGGGGAAAAGGCGGACTGTGGGAGAAAATGGATCCCATGGAAGTGGCCCACATTGATGCTTTCATGCGGGATCCGGCCAAAGTCTGGGAACTTTTGGTTAAAGATATGAAAGATGTGGTTGACCGGGCGCAACCCAACGACTGCCATAAAAGTCTGGCCCGGCTGGAAGAGCTGGGAAAACTACAAACGGTCATTACTCAGAACATTGACGGGTTGCATCAAATGGCCGGTAACACGGATGTGATCGAATTTCATGGGACCTTTGCCTGGCAGCGGTGTATGGAATGCGATATGCATATTGAAACCCACCGTGTGGATGTCAGTGAAATACCGCCGCGCTGCCATTGCGGAGGTATTTTGCGGCCCAATGCGGTTTTTTTTGGCGAAATGATCCCGCATGAAGCCCTGTGGCGCTCGCGGCAGGTGGCAACAGATTGCGATATTATGCTGGTGATCGGCACCTCGGCCATTGTGCACCCGGCCGCTATGATGCCGGTGGTCGCCAAAGAGACCGGCGCAACCGTGATCGAAATCAATCCGGAAAGCACCCCGTTAACCGGCGAAATTAGCGACTATATCATCAAAGGGCCCGCTGGAGATACAATGATCCGCATTATGGTGGAGCTGCAAAAAATGATTTAACTTTGGCGAAGGCCCGAAACCTGTAACCTTTTAATGTTACGCCCCTCACGATAACCCTGCCCGACAGGCAATCAAAGAAAACATGAATGAAAATGTCACCCCCTGGATTCAAATTGTTCAACTAGATGAACCGAGTCTCAATGATAACACCGCCGATGCTGAACGACTGTTGCAGGCATTAAAATCCCAGCTGGATATAGCCGCCGTTGATATCGACCTGACGGTTTTAAAAACCTTACCTAAAATCTTGCGTGACCATGACTTCAACATTCGCTGTGTCCTTTTTAAAGAAAGACATCAATGGGTTCTGACCGGCATCAGTGCGGCAGCAGATCTTGATAGGGTCGCCGGCCTGGCGATTGACCTGGGAACCACCCGGGTCGTGTTGCGCCTGGTCGATCTGGCTTCGGGCCGCTCGCTGGCGGAGTCGGCCTTCGATAATCCTCAGGAAACCATCGCCCCTGATGTGTTGAGCCGCATTCATTTTGTCGAAAAAGAGGATGGGCTGGGGCACCTAAATGATCTTATTGTCAACGGTTTAAACGGTGCCATTGCCCGATTGTGCCATTCTCATCAGCTTACACCCGAGCATATTTATGCCCTTGCAGTGGCCGGCAATACGACCATGACCCACCTTTTTATGGGCCTGAACCCCCGCTGGATCATTCGGGAGCCTTATATCCCCGTGGCCAACAATCCCGGTGTCATCAAAGCCGCAGCCTTGGGCCTGCGGGTCAATCCCAGGGCAAGGGCGCTGATTTTTCCCAATATTGGAAGCTACTTCGGAGGAGATCTGATTGCCGGAGCCCTCTTTTCCGGGATTTACCGGAACCGCAAGACCAGCATTCTGGTGGATGTGGGGACCAATGCCGAAGTGCTGCTGGGAAACGAAAACTGGCTGATCGCCTGTGCCGGCGCCGCAGGCCCCGCCCTGGAAGGCGGCGTCACCCGAATGGGGATGACGGCCGGGCCGGGTGTTATCGATCAGATCAAAGTGGATGCCACAACGCTGGCGTTTGATATCCATACCATTGACGATTTGCCGCCGACCGGCATCTGCGGATCGGGAGTCATCGACCTGGCCGCCCAGCTTTTTCTATCCGGCATGATCGATATCCGCGGCCGACTGATAGCGGCGGTGTGCGGCTCCAAGCTAAAAATAGTAGACGGCCTTGCGCACCTGGTTGTCGTGCCGGCCGAAAATTCGGCCACCGGTGCGGATCTGACCATCAGCCAGGCCGATCTGGACAGCCTGATGCGATCCAAAGCAGCGATGTATACCATTTTAGAGACCATCACCGGATCGGTTGGCATAACGCCCCATGAGCTGGCAACCTTTTTTGTTGCCGGCACCTTTGGGTCGTTTATCAATCCGGACTCGGCCATATCCATCGGGATGCTGCCGGACCTACCGCGAGATCGGTATCAATCCATCGGAAACAGTTCGCTGGGCGGTGCGACCCTGGCGCTTGAATCCGATACCTATCATGACGAAATCAATCAGATCCGCGAGCGCATCACCTACCTGGAGCTCAATGTCAATCAGGATTTTATGAACCGCTTCAGCGCCGCCAAATTCCTGCCGCATACCAACACATCATTGTTTCCCTCCGTAAAAACAGTGCAAAAGGGAAGCATTATCGGCCGAAAATGACACTGGATGCCACCTGCCTGCAAGATGTGCTCAACAGTCAGTCGCTGCCATCTATTTAGTGCCATTACCCAACCCCAACAGACAGACGACCACAAACGAAAAAGCCAATCCTGTATGCCAGGCACCATCTCGGTATTCAAATATCAGACCTAAGATATAAAAATCCTCGTTCAAGGCGAGGATTTTTTTTGCAATAGAGGGAAAGCGCATTAAAATATTTAAATAACACCCAATGAGCGAGAGGCATCATGAAAAAACCCGTTTATCTGGATTATAACGCCACTACCCCCCATGACCCTGAAGTCATCGAAGCCATGCGGCCTTTTTTCGAGGAAGAGTTCGGCAATCCATCGAGCTCCCATTACTACGGCAGCAAACCCAAACAGGCCGTCACCAGAGCCCGCGAGCAGGTGGCCGCTCTGCTGGGCTGCCAGCCGCAGGAAATCATATTTACCAGCGGCGGAACCGAATCCAACAACTTTGCCATCATCGGCTGCGCCGAGGCGTTGCGCCATAGGGGCCAGCACATTATAACTTCCCAAATCGAGCACCCAGCCATAATCGAAGTTTGTCTTTTTTTGGAAATCGCCGGATTTGTGGTTACCTATCTGCCGGTTGATGAATTCGGCCGGGTAAACACAGCCGATGTTGAAGCGGCCATTCAACCGGAAACCATTTTGATTTCCATCATGCACGCCAACAATGAGGTCGGAACCATTCAGTCAATTGAAGAACTCTCAAAGCTGGCCAAAAAGCACGATATTGTGGTGCACACCGATGCGGCCCAATCGGTGGGCAAGATACCGGTGGATGTCAATCAGCTGAGGGTAGACCTGCTGTCTATTGCCGGGCACAAAGTCTATGCCCCCAAAGGAATCGGCGCCCTGTACATCCGGCAGGGATGGCAACCCGCAAAATTAATGCATGGCGCCGGCCAGGAAATGGGTGTGCGCCCCGGTACCGAAAACGTGTTAGAAATCGTCGGTCTGGGAATGGCCTGCGAAATTGCCCGACGCGATCTGGAAAAAAATATGATACATATGCAGGCCATGCGCGACCGGCTGTACGAGGGCCTCAAAAAAAACTGTGGCAATGTTCGGGTGAACGGTCACCCGCAGCAGCGACTGCCCAACACTCTCAGCATTTCATTTGAAGGGCTGGAAGCCAACCGCATTCTGGATGCCATTGGGGCTGCGGTAGCCGCCTCGGCAGGCGCCGCCTGCCATTCGAATACAGTGGAAGTTTCCGCCGTGCTCGAAGCGATGAAGGTTCCCCTTAATTGGGCCCAAGGCACTCTGAGGTTGACCACCGGGCGGATGACCACGGCAGCTGATATCGACCGCGCCGTTCAAGTTATCACTGATGCAGTCAGGAAATTAAAATAAATTCCGATTGACCTGAGCCGTCTTTATTCAATGAATCCTTCAGGTACAATAACGCGATGCTCGCCGGTCATTCAGTTGTCCCAGATGAACCGCCGAGGACTGTGCCAGATGGCCCGGGGCGGTACCATTGGATTTAGGAGATACAGTAATGCAACGAATTCGATCTATTTTTTGGATGACAGCAAGAAAAGGTGTACAAAGCGGGGATCTATATCTGCAGCGGAGACCTGACCGTATTCGCCTTCAATCTCTTTGAAAAGGTCCTCAAAGGTCTGACCCAGGCGATCGGTAAGTTCGTAATCTTTCAAACCGGTCTCGGCCGCCAGCCAATTTAAAAAGGCTATTTTCATCTCGTCAGGAACTTTTCGCGCCGCCTGGGAGCCGGTTTCTATCGCTTCCGGTAAAAGTTTTTCAAAAAACGGAACAAACTGTTTGCGGGTCAGGGGCTTAAGTTTTTCACCCTTCAGCCTGCGCACATGCCGCGCCCAGAGGGTCAGCAGAAGGTTTTTATACGTTAGAAAACCGTATTGGGCCGGCGCATCCATTTTGATATTCATCACCGACAATAGATTATCGACCGCAACCACCTGGTCAAATATTTCTTCGGATTTGCGAATGTCTTCGACAGCGGCAAATTCACGATACAAAACGCCGGTCTGGTAATTATCATAATAAAGCGGCTTTTTAACCAGAAGACCGCCGACA
>JASFGH010000362.1:0-4786 GCA_050123865.1 Desulfobacterales bacterium
TAATATTAAATTTGATGATCCATCTCCGATATCAAACAAAGATTCATGCCGTGCTCGAATTGGCTGGAGCAACGAAATAAATGGCGATTCCTTTTATGGTTATGGCACAGGAGCACAATTCTGCTAAACAATAAAAGTGGAGCGATAAAATTACGTCGTCGGTATGACATGAAAAACAGGAATATGATAGTGGCAATCCTTATTGGAGCTGCCATTTTTACTTTATTGGGTGTTGCACTTACGATTACTTATGGAACCAGCGCATATTTATTTTAGGCTTTTTTTGATTCTGAACAAAGACAAGCGCTAAAAACCACTCTTACAACGAGGGAGATAATTGATAATTTCAATCCAAAAGGAACGAACGTAAAGGCTTTCGGCTAAAAGAGACGGCTAATAATGTGTCCCTCGTGTTATGATTACGAAAAAGGAAAAATAGAGATTTGACAATTCAACTCCTTTAATTTATTTGATATTTATTAGAAAGATGATATGAACTGAGAAATAATTACAATTTTGGAGAAGCCTTATGGCAGTTTAAAGGGCCTGTATACAGGTATCAATATGATCCCGTGTACGGGCCTTTTTAGTGTGAGTGAAAAATTAAAAGACGTAATGACCTCTGGAGGCCAAAAATTAATAATCGCAAGTAAGGATTCTTTAATATAAAAAAACAACAAAGTACCCGCAAATCAAGACGCCCCAAAAGCACTACTTCCACTAAGGCCGTTTTACGCCAGCGAAAAAAAAGTGGTCAAAAGCCGCCAACAATAAAGCCCGCTTTTCCCATTGTTGGTATAGGTGCATCCGCCGGTGGATTGGAGGCGCTTGAACTATTTTTTTCCAATCTACCATCTGATACCAACACTGCATTTGTTATTATCCAGCATTCAAGCCCTAAGCATAAAAGCATCATGGCTGATCTGCTAATGAAATATACGCAAATGAAGGTTTTGCAGATTAGAGACGATCAAGAAATTAAGCCTGCAAGCGTTCAAAAGGTGTAAAAGAGGCGGGGATGCCATATTTAGCCAGCAGATAGCAGATTTGAGCAGCCACCCGACGAGGGTTGGCCGATCGGAAGCTTTGATCGATCAATTGGGTGAGTAGAATTTTATCGGTTGGATTGGCCAGCAGGCGGGCCAGCTGCCTGTAACGCTTTTTTCCCCGGGAATGCCTACACCCTCAGTTGTCACGATATGCCATGCACAGGTATACCGGTAATGGGTCATTGGTATTGGATAAGAGTCGTGCTGAAATAGTTGATTTTGAAAAGCGGTCGTAAATCTTAGGAAGGAACTTACACGTCAGGCGAGTCTTTTGCTTGATCCAAAATCAAAAATCCAAATTCTAAAATGAACACTATTCACCCAGATAGGCCTCGCGGACCATTTCATTTTTTTCCAGGTTTTCAGCCGTATCGCTGAGAACAACCGAACCCGATTGCAGCACATAGCCCCGGCTGGCAACCTGTAAGGCGATGCGGGCATTTTGCTCAACCAGCAAGATGGTGGTGCCCGCTTCGTGCAGCTGGCGGATGGTGTCAAAGATGTCGTCCACTAGCACCGGTGCAAGGCCCATGGACGGCTCATCCAATAAAAGTACTTTGGGATTGGCCATTAGGGCACGGCCCATGGCCAGCATTTGCTGTTCGCCGCCACTGAGGGTGCCGGCCACCTGTTTGCTGCGCTCTTTAAGCCTCGGGAAAAGCTCCAGTACTTGGTCCAGGTTCTCTTTGTTTTTTTGATTGTCTTTGCTGATGAAGGCGCCCATGTCCAGATTTTCCATAACCGTCAGGGTTCCAAATATACGGCGGCCCTCGGGCACCTGGACCACGCCTTTTGCAACGATTTTATGGGGCCGAAGCCGGGTAAGTTCCTCACCGTTTAAGCGGATCGATCCCTTGCGGGGCTTTAACAGGCCGCTGGTGGTTTTGAGCATGGTGCTTTTGCCGGCACCATTGGCGCCGATAATCGTTACAATCTCGCCTTCTTCGACGTTTACCGAAACATCGTGGAGCGCATGGATGTGTCCGTAATAGGTGTGGATTCCTTCAACTTCAAGCATTGCCATGGCAAACTTCCTCCTGATTTATCAACTAAGCGGCTGCGTCCGCAGCGCTTGCGCCTGTTCCTAAATAGGCCTCGATCACTTTGGGGTTTTTTTGAATTTCCGAAGGCGTGCCCTCGGCGATTTTTTCACCGTAATCCAAGACGGTGACCGTTTCAGATATGCCCATGACCACCTTCATCTGATGTTCGATTAAAATGATGGTGATGCCGAGCTCATCCCGTAAATGCTGGATAAAATCCATCATCTCCTGGGTTTCCCGGGGGTTCATTCCGGCGGCGGGCTCATCCAGCAATAAAATTTTAGGGTCGGTGGCCAGCGCGCGGGCAATTTCAAGCCGCCGCTGTTCGCCGTATGGTAAATTTTTAGCGAGCAGCTCGCCTTTGCCACCAAGATTGACAAACCGCAGCAGACGGCTGCTTTCTTCATCGGCCTTCTGCTCCTCTTTGCGGGTACCGGGGGTTCCCAACACGATTCCGGCAAAACGCGCTTTAAGGTGGGTATGGAGGCCTATCAGAATGTTTTCCATGGCCGTCAGGGCGGGAAACAGGCGAATATTCTGATAGGTCCGGGCAATCCCCAGGCGCACAATCTGATCGGGCAGAAGCCCCACCAGCGAGTGGCCCATCAGGTCGATTTCGCCGAACTCGGGTTTATAAAAACCGGTGATGCAATTGAACAGGGTGGTTTTACCGGCGCCGTTGGGTCCGATGACGCTATGGATGCTGTTTTCCTTGACTTCCATGTCCAGACTGTCAATGGCAACCAGACCGCCAAACTGTTTGGTGAGTCTTTTTGTTGTCAAAATTGCCATGGTTTCCTCCTAACCGCTTGCTGGGGCGGTTTCGGCCGCCTCCGCCCCGATTTCATCTTCTTCGATGTGAAGCTCGCGCCGCCGCTTGACATCCGGCCACAACCCTTCCGGTTTGAGCAGCATCATGGCCACCAGCGCAGCACCATATACCAGCAACCGGTACTCGGCAAATTCGCGCAGCAGTTCCGGTAAACCGACCAGGGCAAAGGCGCCCACAATGACGCCGGGAATACTGCCCATGCCGCCGACGATGATCAAACAGATGATGTTGATGGAAACAATGACGTTAAAGCTATGGGGGTAGACCGAGCCGATTTTAGTGGCGAAAATGGCACCGCTAAGGGCCGAAAAGCCGGCTCCGGTGGCAAAGGCCATCAGTTTGGTGGCCACCAGATTAATGCCCATCGCCTGGGCCACGTCCTCATCTTCACGCACGGCCATCCAGGCTCTACCCAGGCGTGAGTCCCGCAGGCGCCAGGAGATAAAGCCGACGAGCAGACAGCCGGCCAGAATAAAATAGTAGACCTGCTGTGGTGTGGTAAATGTGTACCCGGCAATGCTGATATTGGGAATCTGGCCGATGCCCTGCGCGCCGCCGATCCAGGGCCGCAGCCAGTCGGACAGGACCAGAATCCGAATAATTTCACCAAACCCCAGGGTGGCGATGGCCAGGTAATCGCCACGCATTTTTAATACCGGGACCCCCAGCAACACCCCGGAAAGAATGCCTGCGGCAATCACGAAGGGCAGGGCCGTCCAGAAGCCCATATTGAAAAATCCCAGTTCCGGGGATGTCAAAATGGCGACTACGTAGGAGCCTACGGCAAAAAAGGCCACATAGCCCAGATCCAGCAAACCGGCAAAACCCACAACGATATTCAGACCCAACCCCAGGAGCACATAAAGGCCCACGATGGTTAACACCTCGCTGAGAAACAGCCCCAGGATCTTCGGCAGAACCAGTAGGATAAATGCGATAACCAGCATGGTAGCGAGTTTTAGCGTGCGCTGCTGCCCGGCGGGCAATCCTTCCACTTTGGTTTTAACAGCGCTACCTTTGCGGCCCCATGCAAACACCAGAACCGCGATCAAGATGAACAACCCCACTGCGCCTTTAATGGACAAACCGTTGGCGGCGAATAAAAACAGGTTGATTTTGGCCAGCGGGCCCCATAGGGAGATGACCGGGCGCAACATGTCCTGCAGCACGCCCGCGATTATCACGCTGCTCAAAGCTGTAATGATCGTTTTGCGGATCATGGCTGGAGCCAGAAACAGCACGCCGGCGGCAATACCGCTCATAACACCACTCAACAGCACCAGCGGAATGCCCAGCTGGGGGCCCAGATAAAAGGTCAATATTTGGTACAGCGACGGCGAGGCATTGATGAACACCATCCGCAGGTTGATGGTCTTGCCGACGGCCACTAGCAGGGCAATGCCGGCTGCTGTCATCAGGCCCACAAGGATGGCAAGACCAATGGCCATTGCGGCCTGCTCACGGCTGGTTCTTTTAGCAGCCAAATAGCTGAGGAAAACCGCTGTAAGCAACAGCAGGATGTTGCCCATGGTCAAGACGTTATAAATGATGTCACGCTTGTTAAAAGCCTCAACCATGCCGATCAGAGAGAGCATAACCGCTGTGAGAGCTCCGATCAGCCCGATGTTGACCGCGAAACGCCATGGAGATTGGTCCTGATTCATTTTACTTACAATGTCCTTTCCGACTTTAAAATAATATAATTAATAGCTGAGTTTTGCACGAGTTGGAGGCTTTCATCTGTAAGGCACTTAAGGGTGAAGCTATAGTCATCTATGTTTCGCCCCTAATAACGCAGCAGATGGAAGTCTCCGGCTTGCCCGCAGGGTGAAAATTAATGAGATAAAATGATTTTCATCCTT
>JASFGH010000363.1:0-4785 GCA_050123865.1 Desulfobacterales bacterium
CTTCTATGATTCCGAAACCCGTCGATACAATGCAAGTTATAATATATAAAAAAATGGCCTTGTTTAAAGGTGTTTTTAGAAAAAGACCCAACTCCTTATTTACGGCATTTTTCGCAAACCAGCCAAATCCGATGATAACCAACAGAAAATCCTCAAACCGAAGCGTAACGCCCCGGCCCAGGGATGCTCCTGTTGTTTCACCGATACTGATTTCCGGGCTCAAGAGCATCGAAAAAATGAGGATGTAAAGTCCCCATTCGACATTCAGAAATGCGACTAAAAATAAAATGAGGGCAAGAACCCCCCAGATTAAAAAATTGGGTGGGTATTGCGAGATAAGAAATCCTGCAAGAAGGGCCAATGAAAGAAAAACAGCTAATAGGATATGGGGTCGCACGATAAAGGCCTAGTTTTTAATTTCAACTTCTTTCTTTACGGTTGATCTATTTATTTAACTTCCGGTTCGCTGCCATAATAATAGTAAGAATGGTACTGATAGTATTTCGGTCCAGCGTCTGACTCAACTTTGTTCAAAACGACGCCGGTCAGCTTCGCGTCAACGTTTTCGAGGTTGGCCTTGACACGCTTTAATACGCCTCGACCGATTTTACCGGCCATATAAACCAGGATTACACCATCGGCCAGCGACGCAATATCGGAAGCGTCTGCTACCGGCAAAACTGGCGGCGCATCTATAAAAATTAAATCGTAATCGTTGCTGGTCTCTTTCAAGAAATTTTTGAATCGCGCGGAACTTAAAATTTCGGATGGATTGGGAGGCTTTGTTCCGGCCGTGATGATATGAAGGGTATCCATACCCGGCGTCATCAAAATCTCATCGATTCCGAAATCGCCCAACATGAGATCGGATATGGTATTGGTTACTTCATCCCTGTGATAATTTCCCAGGACGTAATCTGTAAGCCCTGGACTAATCGGCAAACCATAATATTTATGAATCAAGGGCTTGCGCAAGTCTGCATCCACCAGCAGGACTTTATTGCCGGCCTGAGCCATAATCAGGGCGAGGTTAATGGCATTGACTGTTTTTCCTTCCTGCACAAAGGCACTGGTAATTAAAAAGTTCCTGCCTTTTGTTTCCAGTCTTAAAAACTGAAGGTTGGTCCGCAACGCCCTGAAAGCCTCAGCGCCCATGGAACCAGGGCTAAAATGGGTGGCCAGATCCCTATTTCGTGTCCTTTCCGGATCTCTGTGGTTATTGCCGTTTTTTGAATTTGCTTCGCCTTCCAATCGAGGAATAACGCCCAGAACCGGCGATTGCAATAAATCTTCCACATCTTCGATTGTTCCCATCGAGGTGTCAAAAATTTCGGCTAAAAAGGCAAACAACACACCGATAATCAATCCCATCAGCAACCCGGTGGCGACGATCATCAGTTTTGAGGGAATATTTGAAGGTTTAGCCGGCGCAACGGCCGGTTTGACTAGCGAAACTTCCTCTATTTTACTAGATTCTTGAATCAAGGTTTCTTGGTATTTTTCTTTCAGCTGGGAGAACAGAGAAGCTTGCAAGTCGACTTCCCTTTGAAATCTGACCAACTGCAACGCTTTTTCCGGAAGTTTCTGGTTTTCTTGTCGCAGCAATTGTAACTTTTCCGAAGAATCCTTTGCCTTGACCTGTAGAGATTTCAAATAAGATTTAAGTTCTTTTTTGGCTTCAAATACAATGGCTCTGATCTGATCATCAATCAATCTGACTTCAGGATGCTTCGCCGTAAAATTGATAAGCAGGGTTTGGCGCTTTAAAAATAATTCGCTTATTTTGCTTTTGTATGAAAATAATGGTGAATTCGGACCTGTCGAAAAAAAGAGTTCCTTAAAAGCGCTAATTGAAGCGTTTTTTTTTGCTTCCAACTTCTGCAATTGAGATGAAACCTCTGCTATATCGGCTTCAATTTTTTTCACCTCGGCTTCCACGGTGTAAAGATTATCCAATATTTTCTGGGTCTGGATATCCATTGAAATTAAAGCATAGCCTTTTTTGAATTCCTGAAGTTTTTGTTCGGCCTCCTTTAGTTTTTGGGAAGTCGTTTGAAGCTGATCTTCAATGAACGCCTTTGTTTCGTAGGTTTTTTTATTCCTTTGCTGGAAATTATAGCTGCGATAGGCCGTCGCAATTGCATTGGCAGTTGCAGCACCTTCAACAGCAGATTCCGATACAATTCTAATGTCAATAATGTTTGTACCTGACTGGTATTCCGTTTCTACCATCTCTTTTATTGGCTGGATGGTGAGAAGGTGCTTTTTATTGCTGCGAATCTCTTCTACAGAAAGCTCTTTTGGCAATTTTCCCAGAATCTTGCCGGCCTGGACAAGAACTGGAAAGCTTTTGATGATATAGGCATGCGTTTCCATATTTTCGGCCTGCTGCCAATAGGCCCCTGTTAATATGGATGCCATGTTGGTAGAACGGTCGATTTTAATGGCCGCCACAGCTTCATATAAGGGTATGGGCTCTTTGAGTTTGGCAAATCCGTAACTGAAAACACCGACCGCCAAAACCAATATAATGATATAGGTCTTACGCTTACGAATGATTTGCCAGTATTCTCTTAAATCGACATCATATTGGGCCATTGATCGCTTCCCTGCAGAGCCCCCGCTCTAAAAGATATGTCAAGTAGTGATTTTTTATCCACTACCGGCATCTCATCACTTTTAAATGATATTTTTCTCTTATTGGGTAAAATGAAGTCAACAACTACGAAAAGATCATTTACTTATAGGTGTTATAAACCGTACCCGGCCCCTTTAATAATTGCCAGAGCGGCATCAGCTGCTTTGACAGTCTATTGATGGATCCGGCCCAGCTCCTTGGAACATAAACCAAATCGCCATTCACCAGTGCAACGTTTTGAGACTGATCCCCATTTTCTATCAAGCCTTCTAAATTAGTTGAAATGATCTCCGGTTTGGTAATTTCACCCCGAACGACTCTGGTTTCGGCCGCGGCAGCGAATATGGTGGGTCCGCCAGCCTCGGAAATCGCATCGGCCAGTCGAATTTTTGAACTCTTGAATGAGTAAGCTCCGGGTTTCTCAACCTCTCCAAAAACATAGACCCGATTTCCGATGATGTCTAGCGTGGGAACGAAAACCAGATCACCGTCATCGAGGACAAAATCCATTCGGGCATCGCCTTCATGAATGGCCTTGAATAGATCAACCGAGAGAAGATTGCCATTTTTACGGCGAATATTGACGCTTTTCAAATTGGCGTTTTTAGTGGCACCACCCGCTTCCGTCAGAATTTCAATTAAGGTTGTGCGGCCATCAAGAAAATATTTGCCGGTTCCACCGCCGCCAACATTTTTCGGTGTAATCGCACCCAGCAAAGTCACGCTTTTGCTGTTATGTTCTTTTACAACGACGTCAATACGCGGCTTTTTCAAATATCGCTTGAAATGGGAGGTCAGCAATTCATCCAGTTGCGAAGATGTGAGGCCATTCACAAAAACATCTTCAGCATAGCCGAACGAAATTTTTCCATTCGGCTGGACCAAAATTTTTTCTTTCTTGAGAGCACCGGCTTCCCAAAATGTAATGTCAAGTATGTCCCCGGAACCAATTTTATATTCTACAACGCCATTAACGGTTGCAAAAACATCATTCTCCGTCGGCGCCTCTAATGCAGCAAGTTGTTCTGAATCGGACAGTTGCGTTATTTCCATTTTTTGGGTTCTGATATCCTGGCCAAGGTTCCCTGGCCATATTTGTATGCCTTCACCAAAATTTGCGGCACAAATATCCAGCACACCATCCCGGTTTAAATCACCCAGCGCCAATCCATAATATATCCCCACCGTAGGGAATTGCCCCTGGTAATATTTCCATTTGTTCTCCCCTGCATTTCTCCAGGCTAATAATCCTTTGTTATCCAGGGAGCTGGCAACGATATCCAATTCACCATCGTCATCTAAATCTACCGGAAGCACTTGCCAGAAACTTTCGCTGCCGAGATGGGCGGTTTCGACAGGGCCCTTGACCATTTGAAAGGATCCCATGCCGTTACCAAGGAATATCTGGACACCTTTTCTGTAAGTAGCGGCAATAATATCAAGATTTCCATCACTGTTCATATCACCGACATTCACCCCGTAATAGCTTCCTTTGGCTAAAGGTGTCGTTGCCGTCCACCGGCCGTTTCCATCACCCAGCCAGACCCGCACCGCGCCGTAGGTACCCCAACCGACGCCTATTAAATCCAGAAAACCGTCATGATTGAGATCGGCAAGAGCCACATCTAAATAACGTCCCAGGGTCGTAGGGCCAGACTCTCCAATCCAACCGCCTTTTCCGTTGCCTAACCATACTTGAACACCAGCCTTGGTGTCGGCGGTGGTATTGGCCGCAACAACATCCATGTGGCCGTCACCGTTTATATCCGCAGTTTTCAAATTCTCATATTGATTGATGGTCACGGGACCGTTCTGTTGTTTCCATTTTCGCTGGGATTTATTCATCCACAGCCTGATACCGAGAGTTTCCTTTTGAACCGAAAACAAAATATCTCTGAGACCATCCTCATTGATGTCGGCCACGGCAATCGAACGTACCTCTCCATGAACGGGAAGCATTTGGGGTTCGGATAGAAAGCCTTTTCCATTGCCGTAGCTAATGGTCACCATTCCAGGCGACGAAGCGCTGCCGACTACATCCGGGTGACCATCATTGTCCATGTCTTCAATTAAAACGGCTTTGAATTTACCGGCAACCACGGGGCTGTATGCTTTGCTTTTGACCTGTGGTTGTTGAGGCTGATAGG
>JASFGH010000364.1:0-4784 GCA_050123865.1 Desulfobacterales bacterium
TCAACGGAATGTATATATCGTAATGATCTTCAACTTTTTCAAGTAATTTCATGACCTTTAGAGAATCAAAAGCGAGGTCCGCCACAAAATCCGTCTTTTCTCCAACCCGAACGTCGTCTTTGACAAGCGGATGGATGAGCTCACAAATCTGTTTCAAGAGTGTATCGTAATCCTGCATCGTGCCCATTTAACCACATGTTAAAAAGATAAATTTACCACCAAAGCACGAAAGGACGAAAACACGAAGAAAAAATCTTAATTTTCGTGCTTTTAAATTTTCGTGTTTTCGTGATTATAAACGCATTTCATATGAACGATTAAAGTTCTAATGTGCGCCGCAGCCCGTCTTCCAGAGTTACCCGGGGCGTCCAGCCCGTCTTGCGCGTAAAGGCCGTATTGTCACAAACCCAATCAGGATGCCTCAGTTCACGGAGTTTGCCCGGTGTCAACATCGGGGCATATCCGAAAATCCGCGCTGCAGTTACATTCAGAGATGCCACCGTTTTTAAAACCGTCAACGGCATCTTCACATTGCGCACCCGTTTTGCAGTCAGATGTCTGATCGTGGCAATAATATCCTGCCACGCATACCCTTGCGGGTGCCCATCGTGGAGCTCAAAGACATCATTGACAAAATGCGCATTAACCAGGCACTTTCGAATTGCTTCGGCCAAATCATCAACATAAAGCATCGAGAAGCGCGCCCGACTGGATCCGACCTCAAATGCAAAACCGCGGGACATCCAGCGCCATACCGGAAGCATTTCCCTATCGCCGGGTCCGTATACGGGCGGCGGCCTCAGCGCCACCCATGACATGTTCGCGGCTTTATCAGCAAGCACGGTCTCGGCTTGCCGTTTGCTGGCGGCGTAAAAAGACAGATCGGGTTTGCGGGCTGCCAGCGACGATATCAATAAAAAACGCGGCACCGGTTGCTGCTCAACTGCTGAACGCACCAGCCGCGCCACGCCATCGACATTCGAACGGTCAAAATGCGCCTGCGTCGCTCCGCGAACAGCGCCCGCGCAATGGACCACGGCATCAGCGCCGCGCACCAAACGACCCAAGCTGTCAGCGTCTTCGAGCGCACCTTCGACCCAATGAATATTATACTCGGCCAGACGGCTTCGATTTGACGTCGGTCGGGCCAGAGCCCGCACCATATATCCTCTCGCCAGAAGCCGTCGAGCAACTCTGTCGCCAATAAAACCCGTTGCTCCCGTCAGAGCTACCGTAAAATCCATGAAAAACGTATGGATTACTGTCGTTACAGGTTAAACGGTAACTGAAATACTGACATCTCAAGCGCACCAGCATTTATGCTTTTGCGGCAGGCTTCATGTTTCGCCAGTACCCAGTCACCTCCAGCCGAAACAGATTCGAAGACAATGTTGGGTTTAGACCGCCTTTTTATTTTCCAAGTTGGCAAATAGCGCCGAGCCGGCGCCCTCGAAGCACTCCGCCCCCATATGTCTTAAAAATTCCTTGCGCGCCTTGGACCGCGATAATTTTCCGGAAGTGGTGCGCGGCAGCGTATTGCGGGGCACCAGGTCAACAAAGCATTCGATTCCAAGCTCCTGATGGATCAGGCGCTGCACGCGTTCCCGCAGCTCAGCGCGCTGGGGATCACTGGACACCCGGCACTGCACCATCATCACTGTTTTTTCCTTACCATCCGGTCCGGGAACCGAAAAGGCCGATGCATCGCCGGTTCTGACCTCTGGCTGCTGCTCGGCGGTAAACTCAAGATCCTGCGGCCAAATGTTGCGGCCATTGATAATAATCATGTCTTTTTCGCGACCGGTAATGAAAAGGCCATTTTTGACAAAATAACCCAGGTCGCCGGTGTTGAACCATCCGTCGGCAGTCAAGACTTCCTGGGTTAATTTTAAGTCGCCAAAGTAACCTGACATGATGCTGGCCGCTTTTACATAAATGGTACCAACATGTCTTTCGGGCAGCGGACGGTCGTCGTCATCTCGCACTTCCACTTCATAATCCGGCAGCGGGATGCCGCAATTGACAAACCGGCTGGGCCGAACGGCACCCTCGATACCGTCGGCTTTTGCCTGTAAGGCTTGGCGCTTATCGGAAAGATAGTTCCCATCGATGAAATCAATGTCGAGCCCGACGTTTAGCGGGCCGAAACTGACGGCCAAAGAGCATTCCGCCATTCCGTAACAGGCGCAGAATGCCTCCTTATTAAAACCGCAGGGTTCTAAAATTTTGGCAAATTCAAGCAAAGGCTCGGGCCGTATGGTTTCAGCACCCACACCGGCCATGCGCCAAGCGCTTAAGTCAAATTTTTCGATATCATTTTCACGTAATCGTTGCAGACACAATTCATAGCCAAACGGAGGCCCGAAAGAGATGGTGGCTCGATTCTCGGTCATGAGTTTCAGCCACAATCGCGGCCGCATCGCAAAATCCCTTGTGCTCAGATAATCAACCGACATCTGCGCCGCCACCGGTACCAGCACAAGGCCCACCAGACCCATATCATGATAAAACGGCAGCCAGGATGCACACCGATCTCCGGTTCTAATCTTGCTGCCGTGTTCGATAATATTCGCCAGATTATTGAGCACTGCCTTCTGGGTGATCATGACACCGCGTGGAAACCGGGTGCTTCCAGAGGTGTACTGAATGTAAGCCAGCTCCTTGGGGCCGAGCGGGCTGAGCGGTATTGACGCTTCCGGCAGCTGGGCAAAGGCATCTGATGTACCGCAAAAGCGGAGTTGTAAACCTTCCGCAGCTTCGGAAAGGAAAGGAAAAAAATCTTCTGTGGCCATCGCAACTGCAGCGCGGCAACTCAGTAACAATCTGCGCAGCTGATTCACATAAGATGTTCGTCCGCCCATGTGAATCGATGCTGGCAGCGGCACCGGAACCAGGCCGGCATACTGGCAGGCGAAGAAAAAACGAATAAAGTCCGGATGCGTGTCCGCGACCAGCGCGACGCGAGCGCCTCGCTCCAAGCCCAGGCCGTTCAAGCGTTTGGCCAGCGATCGCGCATCAGCACGAAGTTTTGAAAACGGCAGCGCGGCGGACAATTTGCCGCGCCCGTCATAGAAATTGTAACCGGTTTGACCCTGAGCCGCATAATCGAGCGCCTCAGGTAAAGTAGAAAAGTTTCCAGCCCGTAGGGGTAAATTATTATATGTCGGCGTTGCTTCCATAGTTACTTCATCCATCTCCTGGGTTTATATTCCAATTCTCCCATACAAATTGAATAAGCAAAATACAGCTCTGGCTTAAAGCATTAACTTCAAGGTGACGCTTCTCTTATCAGCAGCCTAATCATGAAGAACATAAAACTGTTAAGCAATGTATCCAAATAAAAAATGGATGTCAAATAATTTATTATAATTTTACTGACTTACAACATTTTTGCTAATCTCGAAACAGTCATTTTTTGGCCACAGCAACTCCGAATTCCTGAAAAATTGGATTGATGGCCGTAAATTTTTTAACTTTTTAAAATAATTATAATTTATTTATAAGTCAGGCTGGTCAAGTAAAAATAAACCGAAATCAAGTATCACAGGTGTGTCCAAATGGACACACAATATTGTTATTTTGTGCTTATTTTGAAACAATAGGTCACGTTCGACAATTTCAAAAAAAAATGCCTATATCGGCCCATTTGATGTCATTTGGACCGCATCGCACAACATTTTCGCCGGGTTTATCGCCGCATGCGGGCTATGATTTTTTAGAAAAATCTGGCGACCTGAACCGAAATTCAGCTAAATTTTGACGAAACTTATTTCCATTCGGTCATCTAGTCAATGTAGTCATTTCAAGAACCATAGTGAAGAGTTGTTGCTGTTTGAAGTAGATAAAACGCCAATGCTACGCACGTGAACCGGATCAACAACCCAATTTTCAGCAAGATAATCCTTGAAAAAAAATGGCTCATTTGGCACAGTCGCATTGGCATCGAATTCTGTTAGCGTGCCGACTGTCCACACACATGTGCCGCCACGAATTGTTTCGTTAAAGCTGCAGGGAAATACCCATATGCTCCAAGTCAAGCCCGTCAACGACCGCCGTCAGCGGCGCCAGTTCATCCGCCTGCCCTGGTCTATTTACGCAAATGATCCCGTATGGGTGCCGCCACTGTTACTGGAGCGCAAAGAACATTTATCGCCGCACAATCCCTATTTTGGACATGCCCGCTTCCAATCCTGGATCGCATATCGCAATGGCAAGGCAGTTGGCCGCATCAGCGCCCAGATTGACCAACTTCACCTGGATCGGTATCAGGAAAATGAAGGTTTTTTTGGAATGATCGAAGCCGAAGACAACGCAGATACCTTTGCAGCCCTTTTACAAACCGCCGAGTCCTGGCTGCGCGATAGGGGCATGCGTCGCGTTTTGGGACCGTACAACTTGTCCATCAATCAGGAACCGGGATTGCTGGTAGGTGGTTTTGACAGCCCGCCGTGCGTCATGATGGGACACGCCCATCCATATTACGCTGACCGTATTGAGCAATACGGTTACCAAAAGGCAAAGGATTTATTGGCCTATATCATCGATGCTGATTTTAAGGCCTCAGCCGCCATGCAGTCGATTACCAAAAGGGCCCAAAAAAAAGTCACCATTAAATCTTTTGATAAATCACGTTTCGACCAGGACCTTAAAATAATTGAAGACATTTTCAACGATGCCTGGTCTGATAACTGGGGCTTTATTCCCTTTACCGAAGCGGAATTCAAGCAGATGGGGAAAGACTTTAAGCTGTTGCTGGATTTTGAACTCGTCAAAATTGCTGAAGT
>JASFGH010000365.1:0-4782 GCA_050123865.1 Desulfobacterales bacterium
GAATGATAAACGTCATGCGATTAACCGGAAACAATGGTATCAACCAAAACGCCCGGTAATGTAATCTTCGGTTAGCTGGTGGCTCGGGTTGGTAAAAATCTGTGCGGTGGGACCCACTTCAATGAGATCCCCGAGATGAAAATACGCCGTGCGCTGGGATACGCGAGATGCCTGCTGCATAGAGTGAGTAACAATGACAATTGTATATTGTTCGCGCAGCTCGTCGATTAAATCCTCAATAACGGCGGTGGCAATTGGATCCAGCGCTGAACAGGGTTCATCCATCAAAATGACTTCCGGGTTGACCGCAATCGTGCGTGCGATGCAAAGGCGTTGTTGCTGACCACCGGACAGTCCGGTGCCGGGCTGGTCGAGCCAGTCCTTAACCTCGTTCCAGAGGCCGGCTTTGATCAAAGAGGTCTCAACAATTTCATCCAGTTCGGCTTTATTGGACGAAAGGCCATGGATCCTTGGCCCGTAGGCGATATTTTCATAAATGGATTTGGGAAAGGGATTGGGTTTTTGAAAGACCATACCCACCTGTGCCCGCAGCGGGACGACATCGATATTTTTATCGTAAATATCGACATCATCTAAAGTAATCTCACCGGTAATACGGCAGCCATCGATGGTGTCATTCATCCGATTCAGGCAACGAATAAAGGTTGATTTGCCACAGCCGGACGGACCGATCATGGCAATGACCTCATTGCGGCCAACATCCAGCGAAACATTTTTAATGGCATGTTTATCGCCATACCAGACATTGACATCCCGACAGGTCATGCGGGGATTGTCAACCGATATTTCACCGACCGTTTCGCGGTTCTCGCGGTCGACCAGTAGCCGGCCTTCCGTGGCTTTGTCTTTCTGTTCTGTATCACTTACTGGAATATTTCCTATGAAATCGGCCTCATCCATTGATTTTAGCGAAATCATGATATTATCAAGTCTTATGCTTAGAGTTTACATTACAAATTAACGCCAGGGTGTAAAGTACTTTACATTCACAAAAGACCCATGCCGCAAATTCAAAGAGAAAAGGTAGACCGGAAAACATAATCCGGTCTACCTCGACAAACCAAATTACTTCAAGGACGTTAATGCCGTCATAGACTGGGCAGCACTGCTATATTTGGCGCGCTCAGCTTCCGGCATCGGGATCAAACCCTTTTCGCTTAAATATCCTTCTGCGCCCCAGGCTTTATCGCTTGTAAATTCAGACAGGTATTCCTTGATCCCCGGAATCACACCCGCGTGCGCCTTTTTCACGTAAAAAAACAGTGGACGGGAAACCGGATATTGGCCATCGGCAATAGCTTCAAATTCGGGTTGGACGCCGTCGACATAGGAACCCTGGATTTTATCCATATTTTGATCCAGAAAGCTGAAACCAAAAATACCCAGAGCATTCGGATTGGCTTCCAGTTTTTGAACGATCAAGTTGTCGTTTTCGCCGGCTTCAACATAGGCGCCATCTTCCCGGATGGTGTGACAGACGGCCTTGTAGGCTTTTTTGTCGCTCTTTTTCATGGCCGCAATCCAGTCAAACTTTTTGGCGCCGCCTTCCATGGCCAGCTCAACGAAAGCATCCCGGGTCCCTGAGGTCGGCGGGGGTCCCAGCACTTCGATCGCCTTGTCCGGCAAAGCCGGATTGACATCTTTCCAGGTTTTGTAGGGATTGGGAACCAGCTTTTCGCCACCGGCCGGGTCCGGGACGTCCTTGGCCAGCGCCAAAAAGATATCCTTGCGGGTCAGTTTCATCGGGGCCGCTTTTTTGGAATTGGCCATCACAATGCCGTCATAACCGATTTTAACCTCAATGATTTCTTTAACGCCGTTTTGAGCGCATTGGTCAAACTCAGACTGTTTAATGCGGCGGGACGCATTGGTAATGTCCGGATGTTCAACACCGACACCGGCGCAAAAAAGCTTCAAACCCCCGCCGGATCCGGTGGATTCAATCTTCGGTGTCTTAAAGGAAGTGGATTTGCCGAACTGCTCGGCGACAACCGTTGCAAACGGATAAACGGTAGATGAGCCTACAATGCTGACGTAATCCCTTCCGGAACCGGCCTGAACCGGCCCAAACAATGCGGCCATCAAAAAAGCAATGGCTGTTAGGGTAACAAACTTTCTCATGATCATTTCCTCCTTCGTGTGATGGTTTTTTGATACAACGCTTAATAAAATTGGTTCATTTGCAAAGATCTTCAAACTAATGGTCGCATGTTAGTTAGAAGCTAAAATCGTGTTGATATCTGATTTAATTCATTAACATGGCCAATAAATATAACCATATGAATTTATTTCTTTATTACCATCGCCTTTCATAACGCTTTCTTAGAATCACCGCCGCTGCATTCATAGCGATCAAAAATGCCAGCAGGACAATAATAGCGGCTGAGGTTCGCTCAACAAATGCCCGTTCAGGGCTGTCGGCCCAGAGATAAATCTGAACCGGCAGTGCGGTCGAGGGGTCTGTGAAGCCACCGGGAATATCAACAATAAAGGCCACCATGCCGATCATCAGCAATGGGGCTGTTTCTCCCAGAGCTCGCGCCATTCCGATAATGGTTCCAGTCAGCATACCGGGCAGGGCCAGCGGCAGCACGTGATGGGCAACCATCTGCATCTTGGAAGCCCCCACACCCAGGGCAGCTTCACGAATAGACGGTGGCACCGCTGTCAGGGCCGAGCGGCTGGCAATGATAATGACCGGCAATGTCATTAACGTTAAAACCAGGCCGCCGACAACCGGGGCCGATCGCGGCAGACCGAAAAAGTTTAAAAACACTGCCAATCCCAGCAGACCAAAGACGATCGATGGCACTGCCGCCAGATTGTTGATGTTGACCTCGATCAAATCGGTCCAGCGATTTTTAGGGGCAAATTCCTCCAGGTAAACTGCCGCGGCGACGCCGATTGGAAAAGAAAGCAGCAGGGTGACGATCAGCGTAAAAAAGGATCCGGCCGCCGCTCCCCAGATACCGGCCAGTTCAGGCTCGCGCGAATCCCCGGCAGTGAAAAGAGTGGTGTTAAATCTCTTTTCAATTTTACCTTCGGCGGCCAGTTGATCGATCCAGGCCAGTTGTTTGTCCTTTAAGCGGCGCTCGCCTTCGCCGGCCTCGCGATCAAAATGACCTTTCATCAGCATATCCACGTCATCATCGGCCGGCACCCAAACGGATAATGTTTGACCGATGATATCCGGGTCGGTTAACACCATGTCTCTGAGTTGGAAGGAAGCGCCTGAGCTGACGATACCGTAAAGCAAACGCTTATCGCGTCTCCCACTGACATCCGGGAACATGTTCCGCAACGATTGCTTGACAAGGCCCTGGTAATCGGCTGATGCCAGAGACTGCTTGTCCAAAACTTCAGGATCAAAGGACACATTCAATTCAATAAAGGTCTGTTGAAAGGCCGTATAGCCATTGCCAATGATGCTGATAAACAAGAGCGATAAAAAGACCATGCTGGCGATAATAGCCAGCAATCCGTAAAAGCGGAAGCGGCGCTCGGCGCGGTAGCGTTTACTCAGTCCCCGGTTGACGATGTCCAGGGTCCGCTCTTTTTTCATTGCAGTAGCGGGCATATTTTTATCTGCCTTATTCATATTGTTCTCGATATTTGCGAACCACGTGCAATGCGATGACGTTCAATAGCAACGTGACTACAAACAGCAGTAACCCCAACGCGAATGCCGCCAAGGTTTTGGGGCTGTCAAATTCCTGGTCTCCAACCAATAATGTGACGATCTGAACAGTAACCGTGGTGACCGTCTTCAATGGGTTTAAGGTCAAATTGGCCGCCAACCCTGCCGCCATCACCACGATCATGGTTTCACCAATGGCTCTTGAGACCGCCAGAAGAACGCCTCCGACGATCCCCGGCAGCGCGGCCGGCAGGACCACCTGCTTGATGGTTTCGGAATGAGTGGCGCCCAGACTGTAGGCACCATCCCGCAGCGCCTGGGGTACCGCATTGATAAAATCATCTGACAATGATGAAACAAAAGGAATAATCATAATCCCCATAACCAGACCCGCTGCAAGAGCACTTTCAGACGACACGCCCAGCCCAAGTATGCTGCCCGTATTGCGGATAAAGGGCGCAACCGTCAAAGCGGCAAAAAATCCGTAAACAACTGTGGGAATGCCGGCTAGAATTTCAATCAATGGCTTGGCTATGGCACGAAATTTCTTGTTCGCATATTCAGACAGGTAAATGGCAGACATCAGCCCGATGGGAACCGCCACGAACATCGCGATGGCGGAAATCAACAACGTGCCGACAAACACCGGAATGGCCCCGAATGCGCCGGATGAACCGACCTGATCGCTGCGGATGGCCATCTGTGGGCTCCATTCCAGGCCAAAAAGAAACTCGGTGATCGACACTGCCTGGAAGAAGCGGATGGATTCATATAGCACGGAAAGGACGATGCCGATGGTGGTAAAAATGGCAATCGTCGAGCAAACGATGAGAAAGTACTTTATGGCCTGCTCAACTACGTTGCGCGCGCGCAAGGTCGGCGTTATTTTGGCCCGCACAATGACAAGCCCGACGATCGCCATGGAGATGGCCACCACCGCCAGAGCCGCTTTGCTGGTCATCTGCAGGCTGCGGTAATGATCGGCTGCGGCCTGCATAACAGGATCGACACTGCCGGAAACGATATTACCGCTGACCAAATTTCGAATGTTGTTAACCAACAGATTCAGATCGGCGGCCGGCAAGTTTCGCATCGCTTCCGGCAAATCCGCCACGACCAGATGG
>JASFGH010000366.1:0-4774 GCA_050123865.1 Desulfobacterales bacterium
GTACTGGCGGTGGCCTGTGCAGTCATCTTTTTGGGAACCTGGATCGACAAGGGGCTGGGAATGATTGCCGGGGGTTTCACGCCCTCGCCATTACACGAGGTCAATGAGTACATTCCATCATTGCCGGAAATCGGAATTGCGCTGGGGGTGTGGGCCATGGGCTTTTTAGTGCTGACCGCGCTGTTTAAAATTGCGGTTTCGGTCAAAGAAGAAACCCGCAGTTAATAAAAATACCCAATCTTATCTTATAGGAGGGTCTTCCCTTTAGAAGCCCTCCTTTCTTCTTTTTATCCCTCTTTGAGGGGGTCAAATCTTGAATTGTGAATAAATATTGACAAATTGGCTCGGCTTCAATATTGATCAAAATATGGCTAGACCATGGCGAATAGAATATGAAGGTGCTTTTTATCACCTGTTATCCCGAGGCAACGAGAAAAGGGATATTTTTATAGATGACGATGATCGGCGCATGTTTTTGGAGACGCTTGGCGAGATGGCCGAACGTTTTGCGATCGACATTTTTGCATATGTTTTAATGAACAATCACTATCATCTTTTACTCAGAACGCAACGTGCCAATTTAACCAAAGCGATGCATTGGTTTGGGGTTACGTACACCACTCGTTTTAATTATCGGCACAGCAGAAGCGGGCATCTATTTCAAGGTCGCTATAAAAGTATTTTGGTGCAAAATGATGCTTACATGATGCAGCTTTCTTGCTATATTCATCGCAATCCATTGAGGGGTGGTATTGTCAAACGACTGGCGGACCATCCTTGGAGCAGCTACCGGGCGTACGCATATGGTAAGCAGTCACCCGCCTGGTTATCAACCGAACTGATCTTAGCGCAGTTTGCAGATGAAGGAAAAGAGCAGCAGCGATTATACCGCGAGAAAATCCAGCGCT
The DNA here is from genome assembly GCA_050123865.1 of Desulfobacterales bacterium. Taxonomy (GTDB): domain Bacteria; phylum Desulfobacterota; class Desulfobacteria; order Desulfobacterales; family JAHEIW01; genus JAHEIW01. Next base: position 909 of record JASFGH010000366.1, read on the forward strand.
ATTCCAATGAAGAAAAGCAACTGTGGGAGGATTTTCGGCATGGCTGTTTTTTAGGGTCAAAGAAATTTGTCGCGCAGATACGCAAAAGCCATTTACCGGAAAAGCCTCACCATGAAATTCCCGGACAAAAGCAATTAGCAGATCGTATTGATCTACCCATTATATTGCATAAAGCCGCTGAGGTGCTTAACTGCGATCTGAAACGCATATTAAAATCTGGTCGTCTATCCGGGTTGGAAAAAGATCAACGGGATGCGCTCATCTATTTAATTTGGAAGACAGGACGGTTGACGAATGCAAGGATTGGCGCACTTTTTGGATTGACATATTCAGCGGTCAGCCACAGTGTTAAATCTGCGAAAAAAAAGTTAAAGAACGACCCGAAATTAAAATCCATATTTAACATCGCTAATTCACAATTCAAGATTTGACCCCCTCCTTTGCACCTTTGACAGAGAGCGTCATTACAAAAGAATGTCTACCGGTTTTTACCAATTCGTTTTCAACGATACGGAATTAACGAACCGTAAATACTGAAATGCAGCGGCGCCGACACGTCCAAAGAACTGTAATTTTGACCGCGACTCCATGCTTGGATACCCGGAAGCTGCTTCCTGAATTTCAGGATAGGCTCTCAACCCATTTTTTAAGCATCGCATCTTGAAAATGAAACGTATCATTTTTGAAAAGTATTTCTTTTTCAATGAGTGACACCAACGCTCTATGAAGGACCGATCCCGAATTAAAGCCAACCCGTTGCAACTGCTCTGCGCCATAGATGCCTTCACCCCTTGTTTCAGCCAGAAGCCGCAAAGCTTTTTTTTGATTCAGGGTCAACAGGTCCCATAGAACGACAAACTGGGCTTTTTGACTGATAAGGATGGAATTTTGGATGCTATCCAAAACAGTCAGACTGACGGTGCCAGAGCGCCAGAGGTCAAATAAAAACTGCTGAATATAGATGGGCTGATAATCACATCTTTCAACAATGTCGATTATAATTTCTTTTTCAATTTTTACACGTTTCTTTTTAAAAAGCTGTTGTGCCCAATCAATATAATGCCGCATTTCGATGTTCCTGAGCGGATAGCTGCGGGCCATTTTGTAAAATGCCCTTTTAGTCGAGTCAAACATCTCAATTAGAATGTGTTTTTGACTGCCTGAAAAAATATAGCTGATATTTCGATGCCCTTGAATAATTTTGCGGAGGCGTTTTTCAAAACCTTTTTCTGAATATTTTGCCACCTCCTGAAATTCATCGAAGACGACCAACAATTTTTGTTTTTTGGAATAAGAAACCAACAGAGCAAGTGCCTTTTCAAGATATTCCGGCTTCTCTTTTGGTGCGATCGAGGCCGCAAGCGTTGGCAAGTTGGTCACAGGGTCAATGCTACCGGTGACTTTAAGCCCGGCCACTTGCTTCAAGATCCGCTCAATTTTGGATTCTAGCTGCAAAAGCCCGGTTAGAACGGCGTCGATAAAATCTTTTTCGTCCAGGCTACCATACAGATCGATATAAACCGATTTAACGACGGGTCTGGCATTTCTAAGCCTTCGGATCACCTGGTGTACCAGAGAGGTTTTCCCCATACGTCGGTGGGAATACAGCAGGGCGTTTTGCGAATTTTTAGCAAAATAAATTAGGTCTTTTTGCTCTTTTTCTCTGTTACAGAATGCGTCACCTATAACATAGTCCGAATACGAGAAAGGGTTTTCCATAGTAGCCAACCTTTATTTACACATACAATGATTACGCTAAATATGTATACACATTTAGCGTAATTTAGGATATATTTTCTTGATTGTATTGTAAAGCGGTTTTTAAAAAATAATTCAAATTATGAGCGTATCGATTCATTACAGCAGTCGGCCGACCATTATCCGAAAAATAGAAAACAATCGTCATGAGTACGCCGGTTCTGAAATTCATAACTGAATCATGAGCCATTAAAGCACCTAAAGAAGTTTCACTTGCAGCATTACTCTTGGGGATAGGGCGCGTGCCGGATGATTTCGCCTTCAACCAGGTATACGACCTGTTCAGCGATATTGGTGGCGTGGTCCGCCAGGCGCTCCAGGTGGCGGGATATTAAAAATAGATTAATGAGATATCCGATTTTGTCGGGATTTTTGCCCATTTCTTTTTTTATCTTATCGTAGGCCTCATCTTTGATCTTGTCGACCTCATCATCCATCATCACGACCTTAAAAGCCAGATCATAATCGAGTCGGATAAGGGCATCCAGGCTCATTTTCAGCATGGCCTGTGCTTTTTCTCCCATGGTGGCGTAGTCAAAGTAAAAATCCAACTGTTCGCGTTTAGCGGTCACTCCCACGCGTTCGGAAATATTGACGGCTTGATCGCCGATGCGCTCCAGCTCGGCATTGATCTTAATAACGGCAACAAGAAATCGCAAATCGATAGCCACCGGCTGATGCAAAGCCAGTACCTTGAGGCACTCCTCCTCGATCTCGACTTCGATCTCATCAATTTCATAGTCGGATTTAATGATTTTTTCCGCCAGGTCGGAATCATTGGTATAAATTGCTTTAATGGCCATCTGGACGCGCTCTTCCACAATGGCCCCTAAAGCGAGGATTCGCTTTTTGACATTTTCCAGCTCTTTGGTGAATTGCTTTCTAATGCGCTTTTCCATTTAAATATCCTTTTACAGGCATCCTATTGATATCAAATTTACAAATATTAACCAGTTTTGCAGGGATCGGCAAGATTATTTTTTCCAAACTCTTCTCTATGACCTTGCCGGTCTACCGGCTATGCTTGCATTTCAAATCACTACTCCTTCTAAAACTATCATATTCCTTTGTTCGGGACGACTATTAAAATCCGAAGATACAAGAGCTGTCAGCGATATACTCAGATTCTTAAACAACTATTTCAGATTTAGCTAAATTTTAATTATCTGATAGTGCGCTGCACATATGCATCCTCTAATCGGTTTTCATTTACGCATAACTTTCATGGGTTTTGGCCCAAAAGATAGCAAAAATGGATTCGAATCCCTACCTGCTCTGTCAATTAAAAGACCAGGATAAAAACAATCAAATGTGCATGCACGGTGTAAAACGTCTTGAGTATGTATACTATCTTGAGAGGGAGTTGAGTTTTGCGATGACCAATACCGAAACAAAGACCTCAGCTTCGCCGCAACTACAGACGCTTTCGAAACGGTCGCACGTGTTCAGAGTTGTTTCGGAGCGGTTTTAGTGCTCACCTGTGCTGCTGGCAAGGGCTTAGACAATTTCAGAAAAATTGTCTAATTTGGTAACACTGCATATTTTTTAAATGATTTCGGAAGGTAAGAATGTCAGCTTTTTTTTGGATAAACCGATGATCCGATTTTTAGAAAATTAACAAAAACCTAACACAGTCATCATTTATATCTAACATATCATCGATAGATTCAGCTGGTTTAAGAGTTCAACTGCTAATTCGGAACAGCCCTAAAAGGCTTTAACGGAAAACACAGAAGATGTCACCCACTACGATACTTTTTGTTCTATTGGCACTTTCTATATTCGGCTATTATCTTGGTCGTAAAAGAGCGTTTGCAATTGCCGGTGATACGGCCGGCGTCAGAAACCTTCACTCTCGCCCGACCTATTACGGGATGCTGACAGCCCTGTGGTGCGGTATTCCGACATTGCTACTATTCGGTTTCTGGCTGGCATTTGAGTCCTCGATTATTACCCATCTGGTCGTGGCGGATTTGCCGGAAGCGATGCGAAACTTGCCGGCCGCCGATCTGAATCTGTTGGTTAACAACATTCGAAATTTGGTCAGCGGTAATATCGTTTCCGGCAGTGTCGATCCTGTCATGCAGGCCGCAGCCGATCATTACCGC
>JASFGH010000367.1:0-4773 GCA_050123865.1 Desulfobacterales bacterium
ACAGAAAAATCGCTATGGACGCTCATAAAGGTCCTATGGCCAAAACTATAGAAAGGCAAAAGACTTTATTAAAAAATAATGTAAATGAGACAAACAGTTCGTGGATATCGATTTTAGGTAAAGATATTGTTGAGCGCTATGTTCTTGCTCCTGTGATTGTCGAGAAAGATTTTGTAGGTCAAATTGGAATTTTAAACTCACCGCATAATTACACTGAACGAGAGCTTATGTTTATCAGACGTATGGCAAATATTTTTGCACTAGCTATTCAACGATATCGACTGGATCAGATGGTACAACTATCAAATATGGATCTAGAAAAACGGGTAAAAACAAGAACCCAGCAATTGTCAGAATCAAATAAATTGCTAAAGGATGAAATTAAGACCAGAAAATCGGTCGAAAAACAATTGAAGGAAGCTAAAACAAAAGCCGAGGTTGCCAATCAGGCAAAAAGCTCATTTGTTGCAAACATGAGTCATGAACTTCGAACGCCATTAAATCATATTATCGGATTTACTGATCTGGTGTTAGACAAAGATATCGGTGAGTTAAATGAGACGCAAGAAGAATATCTTAATGATGTTAAGCAAAGCAGCACCCATCTGCTTTCTCTTATCAATGATATTTTGGATCTTTCTAAGGTAGAAGCCGGAAAGCTTATATATAATCCCTCGGAGATCGATATCAGAAAGCTTCTTACGAACAGTCTTACAATGGTCAAAGAAAAGGCTTTCAGACACAAAATAAAACTAACACAAAGCTTTGATAGCAGCGTTCCTGATACGATTATCCTTGATGAGCGCAGTATAAAACAGGTCATGTATAATCTTTTATCCAACGCGGTGAAATTTACTCCTGATAAGGGAGTCGTATCAGTTGTCGCTGAGATGTTGGAACCTGATGAAGAGCCCAAACAAACCATTGCCGATGCGAATGGTCGATATTTGAGGGTGAGTGTTTCTGATACGGGTATTGGCATAAATCCAGATAATTTGACCCGCGTTTTTGGTAGATTTGAGCAAATAGAAAATTCATTAGCCAGAAATTATGCCGGAACTGGACTTGGGCTTTCTTTAACTAAAAAACTGATTGAGATGCACAAAGGCACGATTTGGGCTGAAAGTCAAGGAGAAGGAAACGGGAGCACATTTCACTTTATTATTCCCGTATAAAAAAAGTGAGAAGCGATGAACACACCAACTATTCTAATCGTTGACGATGAAGAAGTAAATGTCAGGCTGATAAAGGGTATTCTTGCAGTAGAAAACTATAATTTAATTAGTGCGTTAAGTGGTTCGGAAGCTCTTTCAATGCTGGCCCCGAATCGCCCGGATCTTATTCTGTTGGATGTTATGATGCCTGAAATGGATGGTTTCGAAACGTGCAGAAAAATAAAACAAAACAAGAATACAAAGATAATTCCTGTCCTGATGGTTACCGCTTTAAGTGAAAAAGAACATCGTCTTAAGGCTTTGGATTGCGGAGCCGATGATTTCTTATCAAAACCCGTCGATAAAATGGAGCTTAAAATACGGGTTAAATCTCTTCTCCGCATAAAAGAATATCATGATGAGTTGATTGAAAGATATGAAGAAATTGAAAAAAAGAATGTTCAGCTGCAAGAGCTCGAAGAATTCAAAGACGGTCTACTGCATATGATTGTGCATGATTTGAAAAATCCACTCTTTGCAATATCAGGTAATATCGAATTGCTCTTATTGGATAAAAAAAACTTTAGCGAAACTCAAAACAGCGCTGCAGAAAACTGCCTTGCAAGCTGTCAAAATCTTAATGAGATGGTCCAACAGCTGTTGGATATTAATAAACTCGAAAACAAGAAGCTGCAACTTAAAAAAGAAATGACCGACCTGGTGCTGCTGATAGATGATACCCTGAACCTGCATCTAAAAAGGGCAGAAGATAAACAAATATCAATTAATTTTGTTAATGCAAATGGTATTTCTACTATTCCGATCGATAGCAGTTTAATAAGAAGAGTTATTTCAAACCTCGTTGATAACGGGATAAGGCATACCCCTAAAGGAGGTCGGGTTGAGGTTGCATCTGAATTAGAAAAAAACAAAAACAACCTGTGTGTCAGTGTGCGGGATACCGGTACCGGTTTGGATCCTGCTTATCACCAGAAAATTTTTAATAAATTTGAACAAGTTAACCTTAAGAATCAAGGCGTTTCAATAGGAACCGCCGGCCTCGGCTTGGCCTTTTGTAAGTTGGCAGTTGAAGCTCATGGGGGAGAAATATGGGTGGAGAGTGAAGGTGAAGGCCAGGGATCCACTTTTCGTTTCACCATTCCATATGAATAAGACACGAGACCGGCAATTTGGCAAATGAACAATAAAACCATATTAATCATCGAAGACGATGTGTTAAACAGGAAGCTCCTAAGAAGCATTCTTCAGCTTAAGAATTTTGAAGTATTGGAAGCTGAAAATGCCGAAGTCGGTTTCCAGTTAGCTCGTGAACACAAACCGGATATGATTTTAATGGATATTCAGCTTCCGGGTATGGATGGTGTCGAAGCAACTAAACTGATATTAAACGATGATAAATTAAAGAATACACCCATTATAGCCGTAAGTTCCCTCGCGATGAAAAGCGATAAAGATTATGCCTTCACAGCCGGGGTTAAGGAGTACATAACAAAGCCAATTAACAAGAAAAATTTATTTAAAGTCATAAAAAAATATTTAAGCTAAAAGCTGTCTCAAAGATAGTAGATCACGTCCCCCGCATCAATGCGGGATTTCACATCTGATCTAAATACATTAAGGTGTTGATGCTGTTGATAAAATTGAATTCAGGCTGAATTGATTTATGCTCAGGCCCGGCCATCGAATACGGTTTTCCCGCCATCCATCCAGGCCGTCTTTAAGATCCTGGATGGTTTCCCATTGCATTCGCAACAGGCCGTAGGTCAATAAAAAACACATGAGAATCGGTGCCAGACCATAAAAGGCGTGCGCCTGCAAACCGAAATAGGAGAAAATGACGCCGATAATATACCCAAAAAAATCACGGCCGATTAAAGCGATAAAGGTTATTATTCTGGCCTTTTTTTCGATGGTATTTGAGGCGGTTTTTATGCCGCGATAGAGAATGAAGCAATGGCATAACAATAGATAAATTGCATAAACCGTTACAAACGGGAAAAGAGATCCGTAACCGTGTTCCCAACAGGAGTACAAAAGCAATAATGGATGGAAGCGCATACGGATTCATGTCGCCACCTATCAGTCCTCAGTCTGAATTTACTTTTTATTTTCGTTATGCGGTGATCGACTTGGAACAGACGCCGACGGCTTTTTCTTTTTCCTGATTTTCATGGTACGCTTCATCAGCCAGATCAGCGGTTTCATCATAAAGCCTTCCATATCCTCCTGGACGTCATTGAGCAAATCCGGAATGGGAAGATGCTGGGGACATTTTTCCAGACATTCCGCTGAATAGGTTTGAGCGGCAATTCACCGGAAGGTTCGGGATCAATTCGAGAAACGAAAAATCTTTTCTTGATGTACTTCCAGGTTGAACCGGCGCCATAATGGGGGCTTCAATTGGGTTGACGAATTCGCCGTCTTTATACTGCGCAGAGTTTTGCATCCGTTTTTCGCGTTCCTCTTGGGTATGATTTGTCGTGCTACTGCCTGCTGCCTGCAAAAAGTATCCCTGAGAAGATGATGATCAGCAAAGGTGCCAGGGTATACCGCATATTCACATTGTCCGCTTTCAGTGTCCGTATCATAGTCCCTCCATGGTACGGATGTCCTTTGCCGGTTCCCACCATCTCGCAACGGGTATGCTTTTACCGTATACGGTGGTTTCACCCACTGTTGGTGTTGCGACCTTGACATTCTTATGGTCTGCTGCGGCTGTTAAACGCTCCATGGGTTCGTACCAGGGATGCAGCGCCAGGTTAAATGTGCCCCAGTGAATCGGGTGCAAAACGTTTCCTTTTAAATCTTGGTGCGCCTGAACGGTTTGCTCGGGAAACATATGCACCTTCGGCCACGATTCGCCGTACGCCCCGCATTCGATAAAGGTCATGTCAAATGGACCGTACTTATCGCCAATCTGCTTAAAGCCGCCAAAATAACCCGAGTCCCCGCTAAAAAAGATTTTGTGAAACGGCGTTTGGATCACCCATGATGCCCACAGGGTTTTATTGCGGTCGGTGATACCGCGCCCTGAAAAATGCTGTGCCGGGGTAGCGGTGACCATCAGGTTTTGATCGAGTTTGTATTCCTGCCACCAGTCCAGTTCGACGATTTTATCCCGCGGCACCCCCCATTCTATCAGCAGGGCACCAACATGCAGCGGGGCGATAAACGTATCTGTTTTACCTATTAAATGTTGCACTGAGAACTTGTTGAGATGGTCGTAATGATCGTGAGAAATAATAACCGCGTCTATAGCCGGGATCTGCCGGATGTCCAGAGGAAGATCGCCATTAAAACGGGTCGGGCCTAATATCGATATCCGTTTTTCGAACACCGGGTCTATTAAAATTTTGTACCCGTCGATATTGATCATTAGCGATGAATGCCCCAGCCATGTGACGTTTAGTTGATCGCTGCCCGGATTGCTGAAGTGTGACGGATTGACCTGTCTAACCGGCAGCTCTGTATCCGGTGTTCTATTATTTCCGCTGAATAAAAATTCCCAGGTGGTCGAAGCAAATTCTGTGAAGGACAAATTCAATGCGGTTCCCATATCTTTAAACTTCCCCTCTTTGTATTCAGGCGAACCCTCTAT
>JASFGH010000368.1:0-4736 GCA_050123865.1 Desulfobacterales bacterium
AGTGAAGAGGAAGCCAGTTGTTTTTATCATCCGGCTAAAAAGGCATCGGTCGCCTGTTCGGCCTGCGGCCGATTTTTATGTGTGCTATGCGATGTTGATTTTAACGATCGGCACCTTTGCCCGGCCTGTTTAGAGAAAGGCAAGACCAAACGCAAGATTAAAAACCTGGAAAATCATCGGATATGTTATGACACGGTCGCTTTATCGATTGCGTTGATCTCTTCGCTTTTTATTTGGCCGACCATCCTTTCTGCACCAATTGTTCTTTACATGGTTATCCGATACTGGAAGGCACCCGGCAGTATCATACCCCGGAGCAAAATCCGTTTTGTGCTGGCATTTTTGATTGCCGGATTGCAAATTGTGGGATGGATATTTTTCATCGGTGGTCTGATGACTTCCTGAAAGTTGAATACCATACAACGATAATATTGCACACGGGAATATGAGTTAAATCATTATGGCCGTACCACCTCCACCGACATACCGGCGACTGCCCGGCAAGAAAAAGAGCTTTATTATGGGGCAGCATACCCTGTGGCGGGGTAGAGACCATTTGCTTCAGATTTATGCGCGTTGGGGCACGGAAGACTATAAGCGATATTATTTCAACGATATTCAAGCGATCATCACGCGCAGGACAGACGTTGGAAAAATCCAAAATTTCGTAACGGGTTCCCTGGCCGGCCTTTTCGGCTTATTTGCGGCAAGCTCCACGAGTGGCTGGGTGACGTTTAATGGCATCATAGCAATTGTGATCCTGTGCATTTTAATCGTCAATGTGATCAGGGGCCCAACATGTGAAACCCACCTGCTGACTGCCGTTCAGACTGAAAAATTGCACTCCCTGAATCGTATCAAAACGGCGCAGGCCGTCATGAATCAACTCAAACCGATTATCGAACGCTTTCAGGGACATCTCGCGTCAGAAACCCTCTTCCAGCAGAGAGCTGAGTTTGCCAGCTACCCCAAAAAAAGACCACCGACACGACTGTCTCAAAGGGCACCAAAAGCGCGCAAACATGAAAGCGGTCGCGTGCATCTGATGCTATTTGCATTGTTGAGTTTCAATGGCCTGATTGTGGCGGTTGGCTTCATCTTGAGTCACGTGGGCCTGACGTTTCTGGGAGGCGCAGTGATGTTGATGATGGGGATCTGCGTGGTGATGGCTTTGGTCAAACAACATGAAAGTAATTTACAGCACCCTGTCCGCACCATGACCTGGGCGGCGCTGGCATACGTCTGCTTCTCATTTATCAGCAGCTATATCATCAGCATGGGCCTGGCATTCAAAAACCCGGATATTATCCAAAACCAGTGGGAGATGATCAAACTTGTTTCCAATACTACACCCTGGGACAACACCTTGATGATGACTCTTAACATTATTGCGCTCAGCGCTGCGGTGGGAATTGGCATACCGGGCCTATGGCTGCTAAGAAATTTTCGACGAACCCACCGACCGGATGAGCGGGTTACGGCCACGCCGGATTCCGTCGCGGCACCCAAAAGGATTACCTGATGGAAGATTTGCTGCATCAACGCTGTTTCAATCATCTGCTGCGGGAGGCGGTCGCGCGCTGTCCACAGTGCCGGCGCTATTTCTGCCGCGAATGCGTGACCGAGCATGAAGACAAAGTACTGTGCGCTGCATGTTTGAGGGCCGATGCCGATACGGACCGGTCGGACCGGAGTCGGTTTGGCGGCTTGATGCGGATGATGCATTTCCTGCTGGGTGCAGCGTTGCTATGGGTATTTTTTTACTACCTGGGCCAGATTTTGCTTTCGCTTCCATCGGCGTTTCATGAAGGGACCATATGGGAAAAGGGGTGGTGGAACTGACCATGCGTCCCCAGACCAAAGAACACCGCCGAAGTGCGATTCTGCTGCTGGAAGAAGCCGTGCATATCTTGCGCAGGGCGCCTCTGTCGCTCCTACCCCCTTACGCCATCGGAACACTACCCTTTGTGCTGGCGTTGTTTTATTTCTGGGCGGATATGAGCCGCAGTGCCGATGCCCAACGCTATCATGCAGTCGCCTCGCTAGGCCTGGCATTACTCTATATATGGATGAAATGCTGGCATGTTGTTTTTGCCGCGCGCGTAAAAATGGCGTTGAGCGGCGAAACACCACCACGATGGTCCTATGAACGCATCCTGCGATTGGTGACAACGCAAACATTGATTCATGCAACAGCCTTTTTTGTTTTGCCGCTGGCAGCTGTCATCGCTTTGCCGTTTGGCTGGTGCTATGCATTTTATCAAAACGTCACCGTTGAAACGGCAAACGATGATGGAAATGTAAAGCTGATATGTCAAAAGGCCTGGTCACAAGCCAGACTATGGCCACGTCAGAATCATATCTTGATGTCTATTTTTTTTATTTTTGGCATCGTGGTTTTTCTAAATGTTGCCAGTGCCATTTATATTTTGCCGTATCTGGTTAAAAAATATCTCGGGATTGAATCTTTGTTTACGCTCAGCGGATATCACGTGATCAATACCACTTTCTGGTTGGCAACGATGGGCATTTCCTATTTGTGCATGAACCCGCTGGTCAGAACGGTTTATGCGCTGCGATGCTTCTATGGGTCAGCCATTCATTCCGGCGATGATTTAAAAATGAGACTTAAGGGGCTGATAGCGGGGCGTACAGCGGCAGCGATCGGTTTGGTCGTGTTCACATTGTTGGCCGGCAATCCCTTACCTGCGGTGGCCGGGCAAAAGCAGATTGTCGAACCTGAAGCACTGGATCGTTCAATAGAGAATGTGCTGCAACAACGAGAATTTTCCTGGCGGATGCCCAGGGAAGTGCCGGCTGAAGATCAAACAGAGCCCAAAGGACCGATTGCTTCAGTTGTGGCCTGGATTATCGAAAAATTCGGTGAAGGAATAAAGACGATCTTTGACTGGATTGATCAGTTCATTGATTGGCTGCTGGCGTTGCTGCCGACCGGTGAGCGCCAGGAAGTGTCATCCGATACGGATTGGATATCCTCTGTTCGGTTTGCTGTCATCGCATTGCTTATGGGCTTGTTCGCTGTCCTGGCCTATATACTGTGGCGCTCCTGGAGCCGACGTCAGATCGGCAAAGGCGAGATCGTAGCCGCACCCGTTGAATCCGTACCCGATCTGGAAGATGAAGACACCACCGCAGCTGACCTGCCGGTGACTCGCTGGCTGGACCTGGCAGGTGAATTAGCTGGCAAAGGAAAGCTGCGATTGGCCCTGCGGGCCTTTTATCTGGCAACGCTGGCCGGCCTGGCCGAGCACGGTTTAATTGCAATTGAAAAGTTTAAGTCCAATCGTGAATATGAAATGGAGTTGCGCCGCAGGGCGCACCAGAAGGAAAAACTGTTGACGGATTTTACGACAAGCCGGGAGGTTTTTGAACGCGTCTGGTACGGGTTGTATACCATTAAACAGCCCCAACTGGATGATTTTGCCGCTCTTCAGAAAAGGATGATAACCCTTGCCGAAAGCTAACACCATACGTGCCGTTTTTTTTGTGATGATCATCTTGGGCTTTGTGCTCGGGGTTATTCAGCTGTTTCTGCTGCGCTTTGAAGCCGGGGACGTATATCCGGCCTATTCGACGCTACGCAGTGATCCGCTCGGAAGCCGGGCATTCTTCCGTGGTCTGGAAAATCTGAGAAGCACATCGGTTCAGCGCAATTACCGGCAATTGGATAACCTTGAATTCAAGGAATCCACCACCTTTTTTCATATCGGAACACCGGTCTTTGATTCAGAATCGGTGGCGGCAAAATGGGTTGAAGCCATCGATCGCCTGACTGCCAGTGGTGGTCGACTGGTGCTATCTTTTTTGCCGGTCGATAAAAAACCGACAACCTGGCGAATGTCAACCTGCAGCCTGCCCCCTGCCGACGATTCAGAGGATTCCGGCACCGGATCCCCGGAAGGGTCTGATGACGCTGAAACGTCCGCTGATAGGGGGATCGAGCCGTCTGAAAATCCTGCCGGGCCTCCCATTTCGGAAAATGACAGCCGATGCGTGGCGTTGACGGAATTATGGGGACTGAAGTTGGCCTTTGCCGAAAAGCCGGCAACTGAAGCCGTAAAAAGAACTCATGATGTGTTACAGGCTGATTTAAAACGGCTTCCGCAGACGATTTCCTGGCATACGGCTCTGTATTTTGATGAGTTGGATAGCAGCTGGCGCGTCATATATGCCACAGAGGGCCGGCCCGTCATTGTTGAAAGATCATATGGGAATGGCAGTCTGGTTCTTTCGGCCGACACCTTTTACATGAGTAACGAAGCACTTCGATCCGAACGCCTTCCGCGGTTGCTGGCCTGGGCGGTCGGGCAAAACAGCCAGATCATTTTTGATGAGACCCATCTGGGTATCCGCAAGCAACCCGGTGTACTGAGTTTGATTAAAAAGTATCGTTTTCAGTGGTTTATTTTCGCCATTGCTCTTTTGGCGATTTTGTTTATCTGGAAAAACTCGATTTATTTCGTGCCGCCCCCCAGAAACGGTTACGACCGATCGGACCGGGATGTTTACGCCAACCGGGATTCGGCCCATGGCTTGATCAGCCTGCTGCGCCGCAATATTCCCAAACGGCAGATATTACAAATTTGCGCCCGCGAATGGCGGCGTGCCTTTCAGCGCAATCAGCGCTTTGCAGGCAATAAAGGGGATCCGACAAAAACGGTTTTTGAGAAAATAAAAGCCTATGGTGCGCAAGCCAGCAATCCGGTCATCGGTTA
>JASFGH010000369.1:0-4695 GCA_050123865.1 Desulfobacterales bacterium
AAAGCAAAGCAGGTCACCGTCAAAATCGATTAACGCACATACGGGGTCTGGCCTCACCGGGCCCCGCCGCTGTTCGTTGCGTTCCCTCCCCATTGCTGCCTGTAAATCATCTTTTCAAATCATTTCAGCTTCCTATCGGGCGGGTGCGGCTTTCCGGCGAATAATAGCGCTCCAAAGACAAGGGCATTGCCCTTTTCGCCTAAATGCCGTATGAATCGGCTATGGCCACCGAAAACAAGCCGACGGATAGACTTGTTATCGGTTCCCAGTACTTTTTGTATTTTGGCGTACTGGGAATGTATTTGCCATTTTTTAACTTGTACTGCTACCATTTGGGCTTCAGCGGCCTGAACATCGGAATATTATCTGCTGCCCGTTCGGTCGCAATGGTGGTTTTTCCCCTCATCTGGGGTGCTCTGGCTGATCGCCTCAGTGCCCGCCGCTCCATTTATGTTCTGTGCAGCTTTTGCAGCACTCTGATCTGGATGCAATATCTATTTACAGTTGATTTTGGTCCCATGCTGGCCATCACCCTTCTGTACGGGATGTTCTATGCCCCGATAATATCCTTTCTGGAAGCATTCACCATGGACACCCTGGGAAAGGAGAAAAAAAGCTATGGCCATCTGCGCGTATGGGGATCCATCAGTTTTATCGTTGTGGTGCTTGTGCTGGGTAAGATCATCGACCTGTATTCTGTAAAGATTATTGTCGTTCTCATTTTAGCCGGATCGTTGCTGTTCGCTTTGATTTCGACTCAAATCCCTGCCATTCAACCGCTAAAAATAAAACGCCTGTCCAAAGGGGCAAAAAGCCTGCTTGCCGGCCGTGTCCTGATGTTTTTGTTTTGTGCGTTTTTGATGCTGGTCAGCCATGGGGCCTATTACGGTTTTTTTTCGATTCACCTTGAGAATCTGGGGTATGGCAGCACCTTTATCGGATTAACATGGGCATTCGCCTCCGCAGCAGAGATCCTGGTGATGATCCGGTCCGATCAAATCTTTCGGCGCTTTTCGCTGGAATCTGTCCTGATCTTTTCATTTATGGTCGCTGCGCTGAGGTGGTTTGTTCTTTTTTGGGCCCAATCCGCGGCAGTCATCTTACTTTCCCAGGTTTTACATGCCATAACCTATGGCACCTTTCACATTGCCAGCATCCTTTACATTGATCGCCTCACACCTGATAAGGCCAAGACCATGGGGCAAGCTGTCAACAATGCCGTCAGCTATGGTCTGGGTTTGATGGTGGGCTTCTTTTTCAATGGCTACCTGTATGAAATCAGCGGCTCCTTCACCCTGTTTATGATCAGCAGTCTGATTGCCTTGGCCGGCGGACTGTTTTTCGGGGGATTCTATCTGGTGGATCGGAAGCGCAATCCCTAAAAAAGGTTTCAGTGTTCAGGTGTCAGGTGTCAGTCTTTGGCCCGGAGGGCCTAATTTTGGCCTTAATACCTGTGGACAACAAGCATTTCAAGAGAAATTTCAGGTTTCGATTGACATACAGTGCCCTGACACCCGATACCTGACACCTGAACCCCAACGCCGGAACTATAGAGCCTGACACCTATGTTTAATCACCCCGATGCGGAAAAAAAAGATACCTTAGCCAATGCCGCAAGGTATTGTTGCCCAACAACTGCCTGTCCAGCTGATCAATTTCGGCATACAGGTTGGAGGATTTTGAAAACCATTGCTGGCGGGTCGTAAATGATTTTTGCGGATCAAGGTGCTTGACAACTTTGGCGGGATTCCCGGCAGCGATGCAATCTGATGGAATCGAATTCACGACCACGGACCCGGCCCCGATGATGGAATTTTCACCGATGGACACACCTTTGCAGACAATGACACTGTCTCCAATCCAGACATTGTCAGCTATGTGAATCGGCTCCGAATTACCAAAAGCAATCCGGTTATAGATATCATGCCAGTCGGAATCGGTCAGATAAACTCCGCTGGCCAGCATGCAGCTGTCACCGATATGTATTTTTGAAGCCGAACTGATTCTAACGCCCGGACAAATAATACCATAGTCGCCGATTTGAATTTGTCCACGCACCTGTTCGTCTGACCAAACAGACAGGCGCACCCTGAGGTCTGAAGTCGCAACTATCGTAACATGATCACCGATCGAAACCGGAGATCCAAATACTTCCACATACCAGGGTTTGATAACGCTTGCGGATTTTCCAAAAGCGGAAAAATGCGGCTGTAAGAAATGTGTGCTGTAAAATTTTTGGAAACTCAAAACCGCTTTTTTGATGACATAGGGGCGGTGATCTTTGCGCATGGATATTGTCCCTGGATTTAATGAGCCCCTTTAGCACGATCAGCAAATGGCGAAAGCGTAGATGTCGCCCAGAATTGATGACTGAATAGCACGTTTGCAGGGGTTAAATTATAGATTGCATCCGCGGCGATCAATGTCACCGCATTGGTCCAGGTGATTTTATCCTCCGGCCAGGTGATCAAATCCGGGCAGGTAAATCCACACCAGTAGGATCCGTCCTCATAGCGCCGGTCACTGATCCAGTTAAATACAATTCTGGCCAGTTCAAGGTTGCCCATGCCGGCCAGCGCCAGCGTCAGCTCCGCGGTTTCGGCAATGGTTACCCAGGGCTTGTCTGATACGCAACGCACGCCCCGGTCTTCTATCACAAATTTTTTCCAGTACCTGTCGATCCGCTTTTGAGCATCCGCGCCGGTGATGATCCCCGCCAAAATTGGATAAAACCAATCCATCGAATAACGCGATTTGGTCATGTTGAACACATAGGGTTTGTTTTTAACGGCGTCCGCCAGTTTGATACCGGCGCGTTCCCATGATGGCACGGAAAGATCCAGTATTTTTGCAATGGCCAGTGCGCATTTAATGCTCATGTAAATGGAGCTGGATCCTGTTAAAAGGGCCATACGATCGATGTTGCCTTTGGGGCTTATGGCCCAGTAAATTTCTCCATTGGGGCTTTGCAGGCTCAGGGCAAAATTGATGGCCCTGACAATCGTGGGCCACATGTGCTTTAGCAGCACAAGATCTTTGGTTATCAAAAAATGGTGTAATAGTCCCACCGCAATGTATGAAGACAAATTGGCATCTCTGGTTTTATCTTCGGCAATCCCCTGACGGTAGGCCGTATACCAGCTGCCGTCTTCCAGTTGCCGCTCGGCCAGCCACCGAAACGCTCGCTGCGCCTCCTTATGATACCCGCCCACGCCCAGACCCATGGCGGATTCGATGTGATCCCAGGGATCTGTTTTTTGACCCACAGCCCACGGTATCTCTCCATCGGTTCGCTGGGTCCGGGCAATAAAGGACGCCACCTCACCAATGTCGAACTGAGATAGCGGAAGTTGATTGCTGCTGGCTATTTTAAAATCCAATTAACGCCATATCCCCTTTTACTTTCGGTAAAGGAGCATTCATACAAAGGAATCCGTTGTTATGCAAGCAGAATATCATCTGATTTCCCGGCGCAAACCTGTGTGCGACCTGAATGGTGCAGCGCTGGTGTCGGCTTAATTGTAGACCATTTGTCCTTATTTTGCGTCTTTGCAGACAGCACGCATAACAGTTGTGGACAATCGTATCTGAAGCCATTATGATTAAAACGCTTATCTGAAGAATTATTCTCATAGGCGGACAAAATGGCAGATACTGAAAAATGACTCCATCAACACAAAATGCGTCTGGCTCTCAAAATGCTGAAGCAAAGCTGACACAACTGGTAGAAGAAGCCAGAGATGGTAACCGCCTGGCTTTTGATCAATTGATAGATCGCTATCAGGGGGACATATATCGCATGATTTACTACCGCATAAACAGTCAAATGGATGCTGAAGATTTGACCCAGGATGTATTTGTACGTGCTTATCGCAGCATATCCCGGTTGAGGGAGCCACAGCGATTTCGCAGCTGGCTGTATACGATTGCGGTAAACAGGATTAATGACTACCTTCGCAAAAAACGAGTTCGATCGATTTTGAAATCATCCGATGAAGGCCCTGAAATTCAACCGGAAGCAGAAGAGCGTCGCGATAACCCCGAAGCATTGGAGCAGGTTTTGAAAGAAGATTTCTGGCGACAGGTTAACCGGATCGCCAAAGCACTGTCGAAAATGGAACGCGAAGTATTTATGCTGCGATTTATGGACGATTTAAATATCACTGAAATCGCCCGAATATTGAAAAAAAGTGAAAGTACTGTAAAAACTCATTTATATCGGGCTTTGGCAAAATTTAAAAAGGAAAAAGGGTTGCGTCAATTTCTTCAGGAGGACTTAACGTGAGCAATCATAACGCAATGACTTCGCATCTGGGAGAAAACGACATCCTGCAGGCAGTCATTGATGAAGCCGATCTGTCCAGGAGCGTGAAGCAACATTTAAATGAATGTGCCCACTGTCGACTACAAAAGGAGCGTTTCGCGCAGGAGTTGACTCGTTTGGGGCAACTGGCCAGACAATATGCACCTGAACCGCAACGGCGGGTGACCATCGCTGAAGAAAAGGTTCGGTCGCCTATTTTTAACTGGAAATTTGCCTTCAGCGCTGCGGCCGTGGCCGCCACCATTATCATTGTATGGGCGACCGTTTTAATTCAAAACCAACAACTAGGTAAGGTTGGAAATTTAGCCCAAAATATGATAGAAGCAGAAAGACTGATGACGGAGATAGATGGGCTGGTAGAAAACGCATTG
>JASFGH010000370.1:0-4692 GCA_050123865.1 Desulfobacterales bacterium
GCTACCACAGATCCTCGTCTGGAGCATCATGACGCTAAAAAGGCCGAAGGAATTGCTTCCATACTGAGCGTACCGGTGACGGTCAGAAACGAGACCAGGGGAATCTTATCCCTGTATACCGCCAAGGCAAGGGATTTCAGCAAAGACGAGATTGATTTTCTGTCAGCCCTTGCCGATCAGGGCGGTATTGCCATCGAGCATGCCCGGCTGCTGTCCCGAATCCAGAAAAATGCCTCGCTTTTTCTTGATCTGGCTTCAGATATCAATTCCAGTCTGGATATCAAAAAGATCTTAAACAACCTGACGGTCGATATCAGCCAGGCGCTGGGTATGAAAGGCGCGGCCATCCGTTTGCTCGATAAAGACAGCGGCGATTTGAAACTGGTGGCCAGTTATGGCCTCAGTGATGAATTCTTGAATAAGGGACCGGTATCTTCAACCCAAAGCGCCGCCCAGGCCCTCAAAGGCGAGACCCTTGTGATCAAAGATGCGACAACAGACAAGCGGATTCAGTACAAAAAAGAGATGAAAAAAGAAGGCATCGTCTCTATGATCGTTACCCCGATAAAGTCACGGGATCAGATTATCGGGGTGTTGCGGCTTTACGCCAATGTCGAACGGGAGTTTCCAGAGGATGTTGTTACCATGGTTCAAGCCCTGGCCCATCAAGGTGCCCTGGCCATCCAGAACGCTTCCATGTATCTATCTCTTCAAAAAGACAAGGAAGACCTGGAAGAAGATATCTGGAGCCACCGCTCTTGGTTTTAAGTATCCGTCGAAGGTATGACACCAAAATTGGATTGATGACAAACGACGTAATGGTTCTGAAGGGTGCGATCGTGGCCAGGCCGCCAGAACAAACCCGGCTCTGAAAAGATTCATTCCTTTTTGAAGGCCTTGCCCACACTGTCAATGAGTTCCTGGAATTGATGCCCTTGCTTTTCCATCATTTGGGTAAAACCCTTTACTGCATCTGCATAGGGCAGCCCCTTTTCACTTAGCAGTTTTCGCAACTGCCGGATGGTTTCATCCTGCGATGCAACCTTTTCCTCCAGGGCCTCGCACTTTTTTTCCAGAGCTTGATACTCGCTTTTGGGAATGACGTTCATGAGGTTTAGCCACTCATGATAGGATTTCTTGAAATTTTCCGACGCCTTTTCCCAGGCCCTGGCGTAATCCATTGAAGCCAGCGGCAGCCCGTTCATACCGTAGAATTTGCGAAACATGCGTGTTAAATCGTCGAAACCGCTGAACCCGCCGCCGATCCATCGGGTCATGTCTTCGAGCTGTTTTTGACCTTTAGCGGCATTCAGAAAAAAGCTACCCAGGAATTCAAGAAACTGCCTATCCATTGCTGCTCTTCCCTTTGGCCTGAGCGCGTCCTTTCTGTGAGCGGGACTTTGAAGAGGGGCGATCCAGATCCAGCTGAAAGCGAACCGGTCCGCGCCAGTTTCCATCTCCGAACCGCGTGTGCAGGGCACAGGCCGACTTGGGGTCAGACCACGAGGTTGCGATGGCCACATGCCCTTTTGGGAAGGGCGTGACTTCTGCCTCGATGTGATCCAACGGTGCCAGCGCGGTTTCCTTTTCCACCAAATCATCGCCTGTACCGTAGCAAATCAACCAGGGGATGGCCATTTTTTTGAGGCGCTTTAGATTGAGTTTTTTACCGAACAATTTAACCGGAAGCGTCCCATCACTTGAAATCGGAACGTTATAGGAGGCAAAACTTAGCTTGGTGATTTCCAGGGGCAGATCGAAACGCTCATTGTTCAGCCAGAAATTCAGGCCTGCTGCGGTTTTGCTGATTTGAATGTTTTTCTTGCCCTGTCGGGCAAACATCATCAAATCACGGTAAAATGCAGCAATCGGAGATTCGTCCGTGATGCTTTTGAGCTTGTAGACCCAGCCCATCAACTTGCCGTCCGCTACCTGATTACCGCTGGGCAGCGTCTTGGTGCCGTAAGTCAGGTCGTTAAACCGCCGGGGCAGGGTATTTAGAAAATTCGCCAGACCCTTGCTGCGCGTACCATCCATCGGTGCAACGCAGGTGATAAATGCGTCCACCAGCCCATCCAGCTTGCCTGAAAGCAGATTACACAAAGCGGAAAACCCGCCCTGGCAATATCCGTTTAAAGTCACCGGTTTGCCGTGGCGTTGCATGACGGTTTCACAAAACAGCCGGGTATCCTGGGCGTCATTTTCACCGGTCATGACCTGAAGGGCTTCTGTTGTTTCGATATCTTTTAAGATTCGGATATATGTCGGAATTCCCCGGTTGGCAAAGCAGTGCGCATAACTTCTGTTTTCACCGGGTAAAAAGCCCAGGATATTGGCACCCAGAACATACGGGGGAATGATGATGATCGGTTTACCGGATTTTTTGATTTTTTTGGTTTTGTCCGTGGGAGAGATCCGATACAGGTAGAAATGGTCCGTCTCTGCCACCAGTTTATGTTCTCCCCGCTCAAAATGAAAGCCGTACTCGGGTTCAATAGCCTCGATCGCCCGTGGGTAAATATTGACGACCAGATCCATTAAGCGCGCTTGGCGCTCGACGAAGGCGTATAGATCCTCCCCTTCCGCATTTAAAAAGGTATTATAGACGGCAGCAATGAAGCTGCTCATTTCAAATTGTGTGTAACCGTTGATGGATGCCAAACCACCCAAAAGGCCCCGGTTGAAAATATTAAGATTAAAATCCAGCAGCTTAAGGTAGGCTGCCAGACTATCCAAAGGGGACGTGCGCAATAGCTTTTCATCCTCCACTTTTTTAAAATAGCTGGTGGAAATCAGATAAGGAATCATAAAATCGCTGGCATATTTGGAGAGCCCGGCGAGGTAGTTCTGGGTGGTGTTGATAAGGTGGTAAACGGCTGAAACGTTTTTGTCGAGGGTCTGGGTCAGAATTGATGCATAGTCAGAAGGGTCTTTGCGTTCGTTCATAAGCTGCCACTCCTATTCAAATTGGCTGCAAGGTTCATGACGGCAAAACCATGAACCTTGCATGCAACCGTCCGCACATTGCAGTGTCTTAGTCTCCGGAGCCGGCGAAGAACTCCTCTACTTTCTGATAATTTTCGTCCGCCAGTTTTTTGAAATCTTCACAGCCCTTTTTGTACGACTGCATCCAATTTTCAATGGCTTTTTTCCCCTCCTCGGGGATCCAGGTTGCCTGTTGCAGGAAGGTGCCGACCATCTTTTCATTTTGTTCGTACACCATGTTCATGGCGTTGAAACTGTTGTCAAAAGCGGTTTTGTTAAATTGAATCATCTGAAGTGCGATTTGTTTTTGGTCCATTTTAGGTGCCTCCTTTTTACGGGGTTGTTATTATGTTTCTGAGCGAACATCATTTTCGGCTGTGATCAAATCTTCAATTCTGGTGTAAATATCATCTACAGCCAACTTATAATCATTGCGACCCTTTTTAAAGATCTTAATCCATTGCGTGACGAGCCGGCTGCTTTCCTCCGGAATCCAGGTGGCCTGCTCAAAAACCGTGCTGGCCAATTTTTCCGTATGGTCTTGAAGCATAACCATGGAATCATACACGTTGTCAAAGGTTGTTTTTTGAAAATCAATCATTTGTTTTGCAAACTGGCTTTGGTCCATGTTAAGGTGTCCTCCTGTTTTTAAAATATTTTTGTGATCATTTTAGGAGGTAATATAAGGGACCTGATTTGATTTGTCAATAAAAATTTGTGCAATGCACAAAAATAATTTTATATTTTAAAATAACCCAATATGTGTTATAAACTATTGAAATAATATTTTTATTGAACATATTTATATAATTTTATATAAAATATGTTATAGATAAATCATATATATTGTTGCAATGTGGCAATGAACAGGGAAAAGCAATGGCCGAAAAAATTCTGTTAAAAAAATATGCTAACCGGCGTTTGTACGACACTGAAAAGAGCCGCTACGTGACCCTTAATGAAGTTGCCGAGCGAATCCGCAACGGTCAACAGGTGCAGATCATCGACGCCAAAACCAAAGCGGATGTTACCGCCTTTATCCTGACCCAGATTGTACTGGAAGAAGCCAAAAATAAAAACGTATTGTTGCCGGTGCCACTCCTTTATATGATCATTCAGTATGGCGACAACGTGCTGATCGATTTTTTTGAAAATTATCTGCAGCAAGCTTTCAAAAGCTACCTGGCTTACAAAAGCTCGATGGACGACCAGTTTAAAAAATGGCTGGATATGGGAATGGGCTTCTCCGAGGTGGCTCAGAAAAGCCTGATGCAAGCAAATCCCTTTCAGACGGTTTTTGAAAACCGAACAAAAGAAAAAAAAACCGGGAAAAAGAAGCATCAGGAATAATCGATGACATTGCCACTTGGCAATCAGATGGGGCGGGTATCCGGAAAGATTCTTCAGATGAGCCGATACTTGCTTATATTGGTGAATCTGGCTATCAAAGTTTTGCCTGTGCCGTTTGTGGTCAACATAGAGCGGAAAAATTTTTGAGTGCCCGGTACCGGTTGGTTGTGAAACGATTAAAGGCTTTCGGCCCTGATTGAATGTTTTCAGTAAATCTGCTTCAAAACGACCTTGATTATCTGCATAAAAAATCCCGTATATGTTTTGCAATGGTCGGCCCTTCTTGAACACATCCCATGTGCCCCCAGATTGAGTCTATTATTTTAACTTGGGCCTGACCGGGATTCTTTCGGTTGA
>JASFGH010000371.1:0-4681 GCA_050123865.1 Desulfobacterales bacterium
CGGCGGGCTGCAAATTAGCAGTTTGATTGTCGAATGCGGCAATCACCGGTCCAAGCAGGGAATGGATACCGCACTGAACCACATACGGGCCCTGCTGGCGCATTATCAGATATTCTCTGCTTCAGGTAAAATTCCAAAAAGAGACGGTTCGACCATCGAGCAGTATGAGAGCATCAGCGCCATTATGCCCGGCCCCAATTTTAGGTTTCTCATCCCGGATGTCGCAACCGGAACAAAACTGAGCAAAGGGCAGGTCTTTGCCAAAGATGACAATGGTGAGCATATCGCGCCGCAGGCGTGTTATATCGTGGTCCCTTCCCGGGTGGTGAAAGCAACGGATGTGGATGCGGGTTTTTTGGGCAGCTTGAATATGCTGAAAATAAATGGTTGATTGGTCGTTACCGCAGCGCTTAAGCAGGGCGTTTATTTGTCCAGACTCAGTTGACCGGCAAAAAAACAGGCAACAAAATGCTTGTCTTTAATTTCTCTGAACTCCGGTTCTCTTTTACTGCAAATATCTCTGGCAAACAGACAGCGCGGATGAAAGCTGCAACCCGGCGGCGGATCAATGGGGCTGGGGACATCACCTTTTAGAATGATGCGTTCATTTCCTTTTAGAGCGGGATCCGGAATGGGAACCGCTGATAGGAGGGCCTGGGTATAAGGATGAAGCGGTGTCTTGTAGAGGGTTTTGCTGGGTGCAAATTCTACGATTTTGCCCAGGTACATGACCGCCACGCGATCACTGACATGCTCGACCACGCTTAAATCATGGGATATGAACAAATAGGTCAGCCTGAACTCATCCTGCAGATCCTTGAGTAGATTGATCACCTGAGCCTGGATGGAAACATCCAGCGCGGAGACCGCCTCATCACAGACGATCAGTTTGGGATTTAAGGCCAGGGCCCTGGCCACGCCTATTCTCTGGCGCTGGCCGCCCGAAAACTGGTGGGGATAGCGGCGCATGTGCTCCTTGCGCAGCCCGACCACCCGCAGTAATTCGAGCACTCTTTCCTCTCTTTTTTTTCTGCGTTTCACCCCGTGGACGAGTAACGGCTCACCGATGATATGCGAAACGGTCTTGCGGGGGTTAAGGGATGAGAAGGGATCCTGGAATATGATCTGCATCTTTTCGCGTAAGGCCTGCATCTTGTTTTTATCGTAGCCGAGGATGCTTTCTCCTTCAAATAAGATATCACCGGATGTAGGCTCCTCCAGGCGCAAAATTGCTCTGCCAAATGTTGTCTTACCACAGCCGGATTCACCCACCAATCCCACGGTTTCACCTTCATCAATCGTCAGGCTCACTCCGTCAACTGCCTTGACCGAGGCAATCTCCTTGAGAAAAACGCCGCCCTTGATGGGGAAGTGTTTCACGATGTTTTGGGCTTCCAGCAGGACCTTATGCATATTTTAAACACCTGACGTAATGATTTTGAGCGAATTGATACATCTCGGGTTCTACCTTACGGCAGTCGTTAAAGACATCCGGGCAACGATCGCTATACAGGCAGCCGCTGGGTAAATTGAGCAGGGAGGGCACGACACCTGAAATGGTCTTGAGCCGGTTTTCTTTGCTTTCTCTTCCCAGTACCGGAATGGATTCCAGCAAACCGATGGTATAAGGATTTTTCGGGTTTGCGTAAATCGTTTTGACATCCGTGTATTCCATGACCTTACCGGCATACATCACCGCCACATTCTGGGCCATTTCGGCGATGACGCCTAGATCGTGGGTAATAAAAAGGATGGCAGCCCCGGTTTCTTCTTTGAGCGTGTTCATTAAATCCAGAATCTGGGCCTGAATGGTGACATCCAGCGCTGTGGTGGGCTCATCGGCGATCATCAATTTTGGACTGCAGGCCAGCGCCATGGCAATCATCACGCGTTGCCGCATGCCGCCACTCATCTGATGCGGGTAGTCCGCCAGGCGCTTCTCGGCTGCCGGTATGCCGACCAGTTGAAACATATCAATCACGCGCTCGCGGGTAGCGCCGCGGGATAATTTTTGATGCAGCCGGATGACTTCACCCACCTGGTCGCCCACCGGAAAGACCGGATTGAGCGATGTCATCGGCTCCTGGAAAATCATTGAAATCCGGTTGCCCCGGATTTTACGCATCTGAGTTTTGGAAAATTTCAGCAAATCCAGACCGTCGAAAAAGATATCGCCGCCCTCTATTTTACCGGGCGGATCCGGTATCAGGCGAATAATGGAATGGGCGGTGACACTTTTGCCGCAGCCGGACTCTCCTACCAGGCCCAGGGTCTCACCGGGCATGATCGCCAGGCTGGCGTTATCAACGGCTTTGGCTACATATCCGCGGACATAGAAATACGTTCGCAGGTTTTTGATTTCCAACAGGTATTCATTGCCCATAACGACCGTCATCAATCCCTTAATCTCGGGTCTAAGGCATCTCTTAATCCGTCGCCCAGAAGGTTAAAGCCCAGCACGGCAAAAAGAATGGCCAGACCCGGAAAGGTCATCACCCAGGAAGCCCGTAAAATCAGCGCCCGGCTCTTGGCAATCATGGCACCCCATTCCGGTGTGGGCGGCTGAGCCCCCAATCCCAAAAAGCTCAACGCCGCCATATCCAGGATGGCCGAGGCAAAACCCAGAGTTGTCTGCACGATCAGCGGCCCCAGACAATTGGGTAAAATGGCAATAAATATAATGCGAAAATCTCTGGCGCCGATGGCGCGTGCAGCGCTGACATAATCTTTTTCACATTCCTCGAGCACGCTGCCGCGCACAATGCGCGCAAAACGCGGTATATATGTAATGGCGATGGCAACCATGGCGTTTTGCAGGCTGGGCCCCAGATAAGCCACCACCACGATTGCCAGCAGAATGTAAGGAAAGGCCAGGATGATATCCATAAAGCGCATGATGATGCTGTCTCTGTATCCTTTATAATAACCGGAAACACAGCCCAGCAAGGTGCCGCAACCAAATGCCAGGCCGACACTGGTGACCGCCACGAGCAATGAAACCCTTGCACCGTAAATCAGCCGTGATAGAATATCCCGGCCCAGGTCATCGGTGCCCAGAATATTTTTCCAGGTGCCGGTCGCATGCCAGACCGGCGGTTTTAGCTGATCATAAAGTGATGTCTCAAGGGGATCGTGCGGACTCAGATAAGGTGCTATAATGGCGCATAAAATAAAAAGGGTAATGATCACCAAACCCAGCACGGCGGTTTTATTGCGCCACAGCTGGCTGATCTGATCAAAAAACGGGTGCCGGTCTTCTGGGCTCTTTTTGGGTTTGTCCTTGGCCATTTAAATTAGGTGCTGAATCTTTATATGTTCTATTTTACACTGATTCTCGGGTTTATGACCGCATACAAAACATCCACGCACAGGTTGATCAAAACAAAAATCGTAGCGATAAACAGGGTGCCGCTACGGATGACCATATAATCGCGCTGCATGACGGCGTCATACATCCACTTACCCACTCCGGGCCAGGCAAAAATGGTTTCCGTCAGAATCGCACCGCCTAACAGTACGCCGAATTGCAGGCCGATGGTGGTGACCACCGGGATCAGAGCATTGCGCAGGGCGTGCTTGAAAATGACAATAAATTGAGACAGGCCTTTGGCTTTGGCGGTTTTAATGTAATCCTGGCGCAGGACTTCCAGCATCGAAGAGCGGGTCATGCGGGCCACAATGGCCGTCGGAATGGTGCTCAGGGTGACTGCCGGCATGATGATATGCCAGAGCGCATCCCGCAGGGCTGCCCAGTTACGCGTTAATATGGCGTCCAGGATGTAAAGGTTGGTAATGGTTTCAAGATCCACGCCGACACTCAACCGGCCCGACATAGGCAGCCATCCCAGGTTGAGGGCAAAGATGAGCATAAAAACCAGCCCCAGCCAGAAAATGGGCATGCTGACGCCCACCAGGGCCCCGAGCATGCTCAGGTAATCGAATATGGAGTATTGTTTGGTGGCTGATATAATACCGAGTAACATGCCGGCAAAGCAGCTGATCAGCAGGGCGACAATGGAAAGCTCGATGGTGGCCGGAAAGCGCTGTTTGACCTCGATCCAGACTTTCTGGCGCGTCCAGATGGTTTCCCCCAGATCCCCCTGCATCAATTGTTTGAGAAACCGTCCGTATTGTTCATATAACGGTTTATCGAGCCCCAGATGCTCCCGGATTTCCTGCAGTGCTTCTTCCGAGGCCCGCTCTCCCATTAGCAATTCGGCAGGATCCCCCGGTGTCAGATGCAGCATCATAAACACCAGGATGGATACGCCCAGCAGGGTAGGGATAAGTACAAGAATTCTTCTAATGATGTAGGCAATCATTGAGGATTTTGGCTCGAAGTGGTTTCAAAATCCCATCTAGCGTCCGATAGCTGCGTAGTCCTGCGAATTGAAATACTCACGTACTAATGTGTATGCTCCGTTTTCAATTCACAGGACGCTTGTTGAACACATTAGAGTATAAAATCAAGACGTGAAATCCCGCTTATATGTAGCGGGGCTCTCGAACACAATCTGACATTTTGAAACCACTTCAAAAGCCTTTTGTAATAGATTTGTGGTAAGTGACGCCAAATTGCATCTTTTCGCTAAGCTTTAATTTTCTATACTAAAACGCTTAAGCTGTAAACAAAAAAGGGAAAGAGGGTGTTCTCCTCTTTCCCTTTTTTCAGAGCGTTAAG
>JASFGH010000372.1:0-4656 GCA_050123865.1 Desulfobacterales bacterium
GTGGCGGCCTGCTCTCCCAGGACGCTGGAACCGTTATTCCGGGACACGCTGAGGGAGGCAGGTATTAACCAGTATTATTTTGAAATGGCCAATATCAGAGAACACTGCTCCTGGGTTCACGCTAAAGAAAAGGATGATGCCACCCAAAAGGCAAAAGATATCACCCGCATATCGATCGCGCGCGCCTGCCGTTTACAGCCTCTGCAGGAAATCGATCTGCCGGTCAACCGAACGGCTGTGGTGGTGGGCGGCGGTATCGCCGGCATGACCAGTGCGCTTTCCATTGCCAACCAGGGACATGAAGTTTACCTGCTGGAAAAGGATGCCGACCTGGGGGGTACGGCCAGAAAAATCCATTACACGCTGGATGGCATGGATGTTCAGGCCTACTTAGATGACCTTGCGCGAACAGTGTATCAGCATCCTTCGATCTACGTCTATACCCATGCCGTTATTACCGAGGCGACCGGTTATGTCGGCAATTTTGTCACAAAGATCAAGTCTGACAGAGGCGAATCCGAGATAAAACATGGCGCCGCGATCATTGCTGTGGGTGCGGATGCCTACAAACCAACCGAATACCTTTGCGGACAGAATGACAGAGTGCTGACCAACCTCGAACTGGAGGAGCGGATCTTCAATGAAGACGAAGATCTAAAAAATGCCCAGAGCCTGGTGATGATCCAGTGTGTCGGTTGCCGGCAGGAAGATCGCAATTACTGCGCCCGCATCTGCTGCAACCAGTCCATTAAAAACGCCCTGAAACTAAAACAATTGAATCCCCAGATGAATATCTACATACTGTTCAGGGATATTAGAACCTACGGGTTTGCTGAGGATTATTACCGGGAAGCGGCTGATAATGATGTGCGCTTTATCCGCTGGGAGCCGGCCGATAAGCCTCAGGTGGAAGCGGTCGAGTCTGAGGGCCGGCCGGTCATAAGGGTGGCCGTCACCGATCCCATATTGGGCCAGAAGCTGGCCATCGATGCCGATTACCTGGCTCTGGCGGCTGCTGTCATTCCCCCCGAGGGAGCCCGGGAACTGGCTCAACAATTTAAAGTCTCTCTGGGACCGGATGAGTTTTTCAAAGAAGCCCATGTCAAACTCAGACCGGTTGAATTTGGTACCGAAGGCGTTTATCTGTGTGGCATGGCGCACTATCCCAAGCACATACCAGAAGCGATCAACCAGGCATACGGTGCTGCCAGTCGTGCCTTAACGCTTCTTTCCCATGATACCGTTACCGTCTCCGGTTCTGTATGCGAGGTCAATGAGAAGACCTGTATGGGGTGTGGCGCCTGCATCGCCGCCTGCACCTATGGCGCCATCGAATTTCGTAAAACGAAACAGGGCCAAAAGGCTGTCGTCAACCCTGTTCTGTGTAAAGGCGACGGCCTCTGCAACGCGAAATGTCCCACCGGGGCGATTTATCTGAAGCATTTTACCGATGAAGACCTCCTGTACCAGATTGATGCGGCGGCCGGAGATGAGCTGTTCCGAACCGTAGCCATGAATGAAACCGGGAGCAAAGATTAAGGAGTGAGCAGAAATGAGCGCAGGACCCCGCTACAAACCCAAAATACTTGGCTTTGTCTGCCATTGGTGAGCTTATGGCGCTGCTGATATGGCTGGAGTTTCCAGACTGCAATATTCGACTGAAATCAGGCTGATTCGCGTCATGTGCTCCGGCAGAGTCGACCTGGAGTTCGTGCTCAGGGCCTTTTCGAATGGCATGGATGGGGTATTTATTGGCGGTTGCCGGCTGAACGAATGCAACTATATAACGCATGGAAATTATGATGCCCTTAACATGGTGCTGTTGTGCAAAAGAATTATGGCGTATGTGGGGCTGGATCCGGAAAGACTGTGTATCGAATTCATGTCTTCAGGCGAGGGCAATATTTTTACCGAAGTCGTCGATGACTTTAGCAAGCAAATCAGAGAGCTGGGGCCGCTCGGCAAAAGCGAAGAAGTCGACACAGATGAATTAAAGACCAAACTTGATGAGGTTCGCAAGCTGGTCCCCTATATCAAGATCGAAAAAAGAAAAAAACTGCAGTCACGCCTTAAAGATGAATCCGGATATGACGCCTTGTTCACCAGCGAGGAGATCGAAAAGCTTTTCAGCGAGGTCATCTCGTACTATATCAATCCGGATAAATGCCAGGCCTGTATGATCTGCCGCAATCGCTGCCCGGTAGAAGCGATTTCAGGTGGCAAGAACCTGATCCATGTCATTGACCAGGATCAATGCATAAAATGCGGCACCTGCTTTGAGGTATGCCCCCCGCGCTTTGGTGCGGTGGATGAGTTAACCGGTGAGCCTGCGCCACCGCCGATACCGGAAGAAGAAAGAAAGATCGTCAGAAAGGTTAAAGCAAAATAGATTATTCAAATAAGGATAGCAAAATGGCTGACCAAAAAGAGATTTTCACAGACTGCACCCTCTGTTATCATAGCTGCGGGACCAAGGTAACGGTGGAAGATGGCAGGGCCGTCAAGATCAAAGGCCTGGACTCCCACCCGCTGAACAAGGGCCGCCTGTGCCCCAAAGGGGCCAACGCACTGGATGTCATTTACAGCCCCAACCGCCTCAAACACCCCCTCAAGCGAAGCAACGGCCAGTTCGCGGAAATCAGCTGGGAGCAAGCTTTAGACGAGGTTGCTGAAAAACTGATCCGGTTAAAGGACGAATTCGGCCCGCAGGTTTTCGGCTTTTTTTGCGGCTCCATCGGCGTTGAAAACCTGGAGATGTCGACCCTGGTGCATTTGCTGCGCTCGGGTTTCGGATCCCCGAACTTTTTCTCCGTGGAAAGCATTTGCTACCGCATGCGCATTCGCACGCGGCAGTTGACCTTTGGGCGCTATCCCACCGAAGAGCCGAACAGCAAACTGTATATCCTCTGGGGGCACAACCCCGACCAATCCGATTTTCCGCTTAAATTTTTCATGAAAAAAAATCTCAAGAAAGGCGCCAAACTGGTGGTTATCGACCCCAAGCGCATCCCCCTGGCCGACAGGGCCGACATGTACCTGCGCATTCGACCGGGCACCGACGGCGCATTGGCCCTGGCGCTGATGCACGTAATCATCGC
This sequence comes from Desulfobacterales bacterium, assembly GCA_050123865.1. Taxonomy (GTDB): domain Bacteria; phylum Desulfobacterota; class Desulfobacteria; order Desulfobacterales; family JAHEIW01; genus JAHEIW01. The sequence continues at coordinate 3,099 of JASFGH010000372.1, forward strand.
CGAAGATCTGCATGACCGGGATTTTGTGGAAAAATATACCACCGGCTTTGACAAATTGGTCGACCATGTGCAGCCGTACACTCCCGAATGGGCAGCGCAGGTCACCTGGATTGCGGCCAAGGATATCCGTGCGCTGGCCAGGCTTTTTGCCAACACCAAAGGGGCCAGCATCTTTCAGGGCACCTGCACCCAGGATCAGACCGCTAACGGCACCCAGAGCAGCCGCGCCTTTGCGGTTCTGCAGAGCATCACCGGCAACATCAACGTGCCCGGCGGCTGGGTAACCAGCCCGCCGCCGCGCTTCGGGCATCCGGGCTACAGCGTAGAAGGCATGCCCCTGGGCGGTGACCAATACCCGCTGTTTTACGAACTGTGGGGCCGCAAAGCGCCCTACGGCGTGGTGACGCTGATCCCGGAAAGCATTCCTGAAAAACTCAAGGCCTTTATGGTCATCGGCGGAAACCCGCTGATTTCTATGCCCGACAGCCATGCCTTCAAGGCAGCCTTCGAGAAACTGGACCTTTTGGTGGTGCACGACCTGTTTATGACCGATACCGCCAAAGTCGCACACTACGTGCTGCCGGCCTGCTCGCATCTTGAAAAATGGGGCATCGGATATACGTACAATGTCTGCCATTGCCTTCCCTATCTGATGCTCCGCAAAAAGTGCATCGAGCCGCTGTATGAGAGCCGGTCGGAATGGCACTTTCTGACGGAGATGGCTGGCCGGCTGGGCCTGAGCGAAAGCTTTCCATGGAAGACCGAAGAAGAATTTGTGTCTTTTATGATTGCGCCCAGCGGTTTGTCCTTTGATTACCTGCTCAACGAAAAACCCCAGGGGGATTATTACACCGAAAAGAAATACACCATCCCTGACGGGCTGTTTCGCACGCCCTCCGGCAAGATTGAGATATACAGCGATGAGATGGAAAAGGTGGGTTTTAGTCCCCTGCCCTCCTACCTGGAACCCGAAAGGGGCCCGGTTCGTGGAGACAAGTCATTTCTGGAAAAATACCCGCTGATCCTATCGGTGGGAAACCGCAACCTGTATTACACCCACAGCCAGCACCACGAGGTCGAAGCGTTGTGCAAGCTTTATCCGGATCCCCTGGCTGAGATCGGGCCTCAAACAGCTGAAAAATACGGTATTGCCGACGGTGACCCGGTGGTGGTCGAAACCAACCGGGGGCGGGTTCAAATGAAGGCCAGAGTCGATGAGCGCGTGGCCGAGGGGATCGTGCTGGCGCCCCACGGATGGGGCGGGGAAGCCAATGCCAATCGGCTTACCGATGTGGCCTGCCGCGAGCCCATCATGGGCTACCCGGATCAAAAATCGCTGCAGTGCCGGATTCAAAAAGCCGTCTGAAAACATCGGCCCTGGACTGCACCTCGTCTCACAGGCCGCTACCAAAATCACAGGATCTGAGGAAACTAAAATCCTACCTCGGGAACGAACGGATAATGTATTTGAGGGTCGTTGCCTTTGATGGTGCCCGAAGTCGTCGCAGGCTTGCGGATTATTCCCAAACGTTATATTACGGGAAACAATAAAAAATCA
>JASFGH010000373.1:0-4634 GCA_050123865.1 Desulfobacterales bacterium
AAGCCAGATAGCCAAGGTGGTACGTTGGGGACCTTTGCTGGTGTTTTTACACCCAGCATTTTGACCATTCTGGGTATCATCCTTTTTCTGCGTTTGGGGTTTGTGGTTGGACATGGGGGACTGGGCCGGGCTTTAATTATACTGGTGCTGGCCAACGGCATCTCGGTACTGACTACCTTTTCGTTATCGGCCATTGCCACCAATCTGAAAGTCAAGGGCGGCGGGGATTACTATTTGATCTCGCGGACGCTGGGGCTGGAATTTGGCGGCGCTATCGGCATCGTGCTGTTTTTGGCCCAGTCGGTTTCGATCGGATTTTACTGTATCGGTTTTGGTGAAGTTCTCGCCCGGGTTCTCTCCTTGCAGGCCGGTTACGCCACCCAGCTTGTTGCCGCCGGTGCGGTGGCTTTTTTATTTATCTTTTCCTGGCTGGGCGCCGACTGGGCCACGCGTTTCCAGTATGTCGTTATGGCGATTCTAATCGCCGCCCTTTTATCATTTTTCATCGGCGGCATCACAAAATGGAACAGCGCCCTGCTGGCCCGGAACTGGACCGCACCGGCGGGGGGGTTGAGCTTCTGGGTCATTTTTGCCATCTTTTTTCCGGCCGTTACGGGATTCACCCAAGGGGTCAGTATGTCCGGCGATTTAAAAGATGCCGGCAAAAGCCTGCCTCGCGGGACCTTTATTGCTGTTGGGGTGTCAATCGTGGTCTATTTTCTAGCGGCAATTGTCTTTGCCGCCTCGCTGCCCGTCAATACCCTGATGAGCGAATATGATGCAATGAAACAGGTGTCCGCTGCTGCATTTTTAATTGGGGCCGGAGTGATTGCCGCAACCCTGTCATCGGCCATGGCGTCCTTTTTAGGCGCACCCCGCATTTTGCAGTCCTTATCATCCGATCGCATCTTTCCGTTTTTACTGCCGTTTGCCCATGGGGTTGGCCCCGCCAATAATCCTCGCAGAGGGGTTTACCTATCTGCAGGCATCGCCTTTGCCACTGTCGGCCTGGGGAAGTTAAACCTTATTGCCCCGGTGGTCTCGATGTTTTTTTTAATTTCCTACGGGCTTTTAAATTATGCTACTTTTTTCGAAGCCCGCGCCGGCAGCCCATCGTTTCGGCCCCGTTTCCGATGGTATAATCAGCGATTCAGCCTGGCCGGCGCGCTGGCCTGTTTGATGGTGATGCTGGCAATTGATTGGAAGGCCGGGGTGGTGGCCATAGCCATTTTATTTGGCATTTTCCAGTACCTGAAGCGCACCAGCGGGCCGGCACGCTGGGCTGACAGCCGGCGCTCGTATTATCTTCAACGCATTCGGGCCAATCTTCTGGCAACCGCCCAAGAGCCCGAGCATCCCCGCGATTGGCGTCCCCAGCTGCTGGTGTTCTCCGACGATGCCCATCGCCGTCAGCGCCTGCTGCAATTTGTGGAATGGCTCGAGGGCGATACCGGATTCGCCACGGTGGTCCGCATTCTGGAGGGTGAAGGCGTCAAAATGCTCAAGCTACGGGAAGAGGTCGAAAAAGAGCTTAGCAAAGACATCACCGAGAGCAAATCAGAGGCATTTCCCCTTGTTGTGGTGGTGCCTGAAATGATTCAGGGAATTCACACCCTGGTACAGGCATACGGCATCGGCCCCTTAAAAGTGAATACGGTGTTACTTAACTGGTTTGAGCACGAACCCACGATCAAGCGCGGCATCCGCGAAATCCTGTATGGCCGTCGCATTAAAACCGCATTTCGCCTGGGCTGCAATATCATTGTTTTAAAATCAAATGATGACAGCTGGCAACGCCTGGAAAAAATCCCTGCGTCCCAACGCCGAATCGATGTCTGGTGGTGGGATGATGCCAGCAGCCATTTGATGCTGCTGCTGGCCTACCTGACAACACGTAATAAACAATGGCAGGGGGCCCGCATTCGGGTCCTGGCGCCCGGTTTTGACCATCCGACCGAAGATGCCATGGCGGTTTTTCGCCACAAGCTCGAAAACTTCCGAATCGAAGCCGAACCGGAAATGGTGTTTAACGCCAAAGCCAGCAATGTGATCGGTTATTCACGAGGGTCTTCGCTTGTCTTTTTGCCGTTCCGCCTGAAGGGCAACCGGCCCGTGGATCCGTTTGGCCAGCCCGTCGAGCAAATTCTGGCCGATCTGCCATTGACGGCCCTGGTGCTGGCTGCTGAAGATGTTGAGCTCGAGGCCGAACCGGAAGAAGGTAAGGCGGCTGAAATCGCAACAGCTGCAGATGCATTGTCTGATGCCGCAAAACGGGTCAAAGAGGCTAAAAAAGATGCGAAAGCGGCGGCTGCGGCTTTGGCGGAAGCTAAAGAAAATCTGCGGCAACACATTCAAACAAATGCTGCAGATACCGCCACCACTGCAGTACTCGAGGCCAGCGTCAAAACGGCTGAAAAGCAGGCCGCCAAAATGGCCCGCCGTTCCGCCAAGGCCACTGTCAAAACCATGGCAGCCGCCAAAATCCTCGAAGAATTGGGCGGACAGACCGAAAAATCCGTCGAGGATGACGCCGCATCGCAAGATGTATTAGCGGAATAATAGACGGTCGGACAAACATAGGGCGCCAGTATATCCAAACACGGATCTAACTTTTTAGAATCATGATAAATATGAAATGCTTGACAAACAGTCGCCTAAACGAATAAAGTCGCTATAAAAAAAAGAAACGGCACAAGAGGATTCAGCAGAACCTTAGCGAAGGAGATCGAATATGGGCAGCTATGTTAAAGCGATATTTTTGCTGATTGTTCTGGTCGGCCTGGTGACATTCGGCATCAACAACCTTGAGCCTATTCGGCTACACTATTATTTCAACTTAAGCAGCATGCCGTTGCCGCTTTATGGTGTTGTGTACGGCGCCATAATCATCGGTATCTTTATTGGAATGCTGGTGGGCATTAATTCCCGGTTCGGCCAGCGCAAAAAGATCAAGGAGTTGAAAAGAGAAAATCGCGACTTGCAGGCAAAAGTCGGTGAGGAACCCCCGCAAGAAAAAATCGAAGAAAAACCGGGGGATGAGCAGCCCGCACAAACACCTGAAGATGAATCGGATACGAGCGAAGAAACACAAAGATTCTAAATAACCGCTACCCGCCAGAAAACGCAGGACACGAGGCGATGCCGAAGGTTCTGCGGCTATTTTATTTTTACAACCACAAGCGTCACATCGTCTTCGAATTTCTTGCCTCTGGCAAATCGATACAGCGAATCGATAAAGATATTTAAGATCCCTCTGGCACTCAGCCCTGCATGGGCGCGAATCAGATCATATATTTTTTCTTTTCCATACATTTCACCGCTGACATTTTCAGACTCCCAGAACCCATCGGTTACCAATACGATAATCTGTCCTGCCTGAAGACCATCTTTTTGATTTTCCGCATACGACCAGGATTCTTCGACCCCCAGCGGAATGCCCTCACCGCCTAAATTTTCAAAGGATCGGGTAGCCGGATCATATAAAATGGCCGGATCCTGGCCGGCGCGAACCCATTCCAGTGTTTTCTGCCTTGCATCGATACGCAGGTAGAATAGGGTCATAAAGTTGTTGTATTCAGCAACATCTTTGACCAGTTGACGATTGACGTCCGAAATGATCTGACCGGGGGTACCCGGCAACGACACCCGTTGACGCAATAATGCCCGGGCGGTGGCCATCAGCAAAGCCGAAGAAATACCATGCCCGGAGACATCGCCTAAAACCACACTGACCTGACCACCCTTATCCGGGTCATATTCCAAAAAGTCATAGTAATCGCCTCCGGTCTCATCACAGTATATGCTCTTGCCGGCAATATCCAGTCCCGGGATTTCGGGATTTTGGGCCGGCAGAAGCTTTTGCTGAACTTTCATGGCCAAATCAATAGATTGATTCAGCCGCAGATGGTCCGCCAGTTTTGGCCCCATCTGATTGAACGCTTGAATGACCAGATCGCGCTCATCACCGGTGCGCAATCCCAGCTTGACAGAAAAATCGCCGTCCGACAGCTTTTTGGCGGCTGTGGCCATTTGCAGCAATGATCGCGTAATCATATAGGATCCAACCAAGGCACCCGCCGCCAGGAAAAAAATTGTTAAAAGGGTGGCGGCACCGGCAAACAGGATCTGTTCCTTTAAATAGGTAAAGAAGGTTTTGCGGGTTTCTTCCGGCAGGGCCATAATGGTCGATTTAGGCACCATAACGACAAACTGGGTCAGAGAATCGATAGCCGCATAGGCCCAAATGAATTCGTCATTCTGGAAAGGCAATGCCGCATAGCCGGTCTGCCCGACATACAGCTGTTTTAAAACAGAATCAAAGGCGGCTTTATCGGCCGAAGATAGCCATTTAATTCCGCCTGTAGGCGTCCAGGCGCCCAATGCCTCTTGATAATCCTTTTGGGCTAGTATCTGCAGGCCGGGCTCGCGCGTGGTCGGGTTGGCGGCGATGGTGGCGATGAAAGAACGCGCATCGGTCGCCCACAGCGGGGAAAGCGTGCTTTTTTTCAGGGCCTCGACAAATAAAATATCGATGGCGGCAACCCCCCAGAAAGACCCGTCGGGTCGATACAGGCGCTTTGACACCGTGAAGGTCAGAAAGCCGCTGGCGGTGTCGATGGCCGGCAGGCTCCACG
>JASFGH010000374.1:0-4628 GCA_050123865.1 Desulfobacterales bacterium
TGCCTTCAACTGCAAAAGGTCGTGGCCTTTTGGAAGCTGCATCATACCATTTCAAGTCCAGGCTGAACTGCTGCCCAATCCAGGTGAGGCTACCCCAGATAACGTGATCGGAACCGGTCTGGATGCTCAGGCTCTGGATCTCTTCGATACTGCCAATCCGCTTTTCCCATTCAGGCTCTGAAATCGGATCGATCAGCAAAATCCTTGCGCCGGCTTGCTCGAGCGAATTTTTTAAGGCCGATGGGATCTCCGATTGTAAATAGGTTAGATCATCTTTAGAGAATATCTCAAAAGGTAAAATGACGACATTCGGCGGTTGCTGAGCGTGTGCCGTTTGCAGGCATATTCCCAATGCGGCGATAATGACCAAACAAATTTTATTGATCACCTGGATATTAAATGAACGCCACACTTTAAAAAAGGCTGAAACGTGTTTGACCATTTAATCTTTGTCTATAAAAAAGCCAATCTTATCGAACGGGTTTCGGATGCACTGCAAATCTTCAACAATATCCGGTCATGCTAATCGCACCTAAGAATTATTGGACGTTTTGCAGTTGTCCTTCGGTTATCGTAACGCAGCGAGACATATATGAAGCCAGCTCCATATTGTGGGTCACGACAACCAGGGTCATGGAAAGTTCCTGATTGAGTTCCAGTATCAGTTGATGCACCTGATCACTGTTGACGTTGTCCAGGTTGCCGGTGGGCTCATCTGCCAGCAAAACTGCCGGTTTTAAGACCAGTGCTCTGGCGAGGGCCACGCGCTGCTGCTCACCGCCTGAAAGCTTGCCGACCCGATGGTTCAGTCGATCCTGCAAACCAACCCGGACCAATATTTCTTCAGCCAGCGCCGCGGCTTCCGGTTTGCCTAAGCCACTAATTAAGGCCGGCATCATGGCATTTTCCAGGGCGCTAAATTCCGGTAGCAGATGATGAAATTGGAATACAAAACCAATGGTTTGGTTGCGAAATTGGGCCAGCTTAACGTCATTATATTGAAAAACGTCTTCACCTTTAAACTCTAAAGTTCCACTGTCCGGCCGGTCGAGGGTGCCGAGTATGTGCAGCAATGTGGATTTACCGATCCCCGATGCGCCAACTATGGCGACGGACTCTCCGATGGATAAATTAAGCCCGACACCCTGTAAGACATCAATGCTAACCCCACCGTTTTGAAAGCTTTTCATCAGGTTCCTGGCTCGGATCCAGCTGACGGTCTGGGCGCGGGGGCGACCCACCGCTGCGGGCCGCTTTGAATTGTCATAAGGCTCTGAATTAGCCATAACGAATGGCCTCCACCGGGTCCAGTTTGGCCGCTTGCCGCGCAGGATAAAGCGTTGCCAGAAAACAAATAACCATGGCTGCCGATATGATCCCCAAAATCCACAATATCTCGACTTTTACCGGAAGCGTGGTCGTAAAGTAATAGATATCACCGGTTAACTCATAAATATCGTAATGTTTTAGAATGAAACAAAGCAAAAGGCCCAGACACAGCCCCAAGAAGGTGCCGATGGCACCGATGACCATTCCGTTAAAAACAAAAATTTTTCGAATGCTTCTATTGGTTGCACCCATCGCCTTTAGAATGGCAATATCACGCGTTTTTCCCATCACCAGCATAATTAGGCTGCTGGCGATGTTGAATGCGGCCACTAAGACGATCAATATCAAAATGATGGCCATCACCCAGCGTTCCATTTTAAGCGCCCGAAATAAATTTTGATTCATTTGCATCCAATCCCGCGCCCAGTAGGGAAAACCGAGCTCGGCAATGATTTTTTCGGCAATCGTTCGCGCTGCGTAAATATCGTCGACCCGAATATCGATGCCGGTCACCGAATCCCCCATTCGCAGCATCCTTTGCGCATCATTAATATGAATAAACGCAAAGGTCTGGTCATACTCATACATGCCGGATTGAAAAAAACCGGTCACCTTGAACTGTTTCATCGCCGGAAGGTGTCCGATGGGTGACAGCATGCCGTGAGCCGAAATAAGATATATCCGGTCGCCTTCAATAACCCCCAGATGACGGGCCAATTCCTTACCCAGAACAATGCCGGGTTCGGAAGGAGAAGCCTGTTGGGTGAATTCAGTCGATGAAAAAGACGGCAGCGTCACCTGTGCCAGGGTTGTCATCACGCGGCCGGCGGTCGTTGGATCGATTCCGCGAATTACGACGCCGGCGGCGCCGGATTTGGAACGCAGCATGGCCTGGGTGACAATAAACGGCGTTGCGGCTTCGACGCCCGATGTTTTTTCCACCTTGGACAACACCGCACGGTAATCTTTAAACTCACCACCGTGGCGCATGAGCATCACCTGGGATTGCCCGCCCAAAATCCGCGCTTTAAGATCGGCATCAAAACCGGTCATCACGGCAATCACAACGATCAAAGCCATCACCCCCACCATCACGCCGGCAATGGATAGAATGGTAATCAGCGAAAGAAAGGCTTGTTTTTGTTTGGCCCTCAGATAACGACGGCCGATGTATAATTCAAAGGACATAGGTGTGGAATGGACGTATACCTGTTGTGGTTTTTAGTAAACGGCACCCAAACGACTGGCGGATTCTGAGTATATTCTACATAGGCGCCGATTTTGTGTTTAAAGTCTACATTGCAATACCGCCAAATTCAATATCACTGAATAATTTTTCAATTTAAGGTGTTCATTTGCCCCTCAAATCGGCCATTTAATCCCTGGGTTTCATGTGCGGAAAAAGGATGACTTCGCGAATTGAATCCGAATCGGTCAGCAGCATTACCAATCGATCGATACCGATGCCCTCACCTGCAGTCGGCGGAAGGCCGTATTCTAAAGCTTCAATATAATCGTTGTCCATCAGATGCGCACTTTCATCACCGGCTGCACGGCTTTCAACTTGCTGGCTGAAGCGTTCTCGCTGGTCGACCGGATCATTAAGTTCTGAAAACCCGTTGGCTATTTCACGTCCGCCAATAAATAGCTCGAACCGATCGGTAATTTCGGGTTCCCGATCGCTGCGACGGGACAGCGGTGAAACTTCAACCGGATAACCGGTAATAAAGGTGGGCTGGATTAATTTGGGTTCCACCAGGTTATCAAACAATTTCGTGATGATCTTTCCCAGGCGGCCAGTCTTGGTAATTTGGATTCCGCTTTGGGATGCAAAGTTTAATAACGCATCTTTATCATTAAATAGTGCCGCCTCGATGCCACCGATATCCACAAGTGCTTTTTTCAGGGATAATCGACGCCAGGGGCTAGCCAACTCAATCGTATCGCCTTGATAGGAAATGATTGTGGAACCGCTTACTGCCTGCGCCACCGTCGAGAAGAGCTGCTCGGTTAAATCCATCAGATCGGTAAACGTCGCGTACGCCTGGTAAAACTCAAGCATCGTAAATTCCGGATTATGTTGGGTTGATATACCTTCGTTTCTGAAGCTGCGGTTGATTTCGAAAACCCTCTCCAACCCGCCAATTACCAGTCGCTTTAAATAGAGTTCAGGTGCAATGCGCAAATACAGATCCATGTTTAGGGCGTTGTGATGGGTCACAAAAGGTTCAGCTTCTGCACCACCCGGAATAGGTTGCATCATCGGCGTTTCGACCTCGAGGAAATCATGCTTCAAAAAGAAATTCCGAATCTCTTGAATGATGTGGCTGCGCTGGATAAAAAGCCTTCTGATGTTGGCGTTCATTATCAGGTCCAGATATCGCTGGCGATATCGTTTTTCGGGATCTTTGAGACCGTGAAATTTTTCCGGTAATGGTCGGATGGTCTTGCAGAGCAGTCTCAATTTCTTAACCAACAGGGTCCATTCACCGGTTTTGGTTTGAAACATCTCTCCATTAAGGCCCACGAAATCGCCGACATCCAGCTGCTTGAGCAGCTGATAGGCCTCATCGCCGATTTGATCCTTGCGAATATAGGCCTGCAGCTGCCCACTCCGATCACGAAAACGGATGAAGGTGGTCTTCCCAAACCGATTGATGGCCACCATGCGCCCGGCAACCGCAAAAGATGGTGAATCTGCTTTTAGCGTTTCGGGTCCTTTTTCAACAATCTGTTTGATCTCGTCGATGGTGTGCGATACCCGAAAGTCGTTTGGGAATAGCTGCAGATCACTTTGTTTGAGCGTATTAAACTTATTTTTTCTTTTTTGCAGAAGCTCACTGGTTTTTTCCATCATTCGTAACCATCAGAAAATATATTTATTGGGTTTTGTTGCATTGGCATCAGGCTACCGGCGCAAGAATAGTAAAAATCGATATAATTCATCGATATAAGCTGATCTTGCTATCTCATTTTACCGGTTGCTGTCAAGACCGAGTTCGGTTGATATCCGGTAGGTTATAGCGGTTGTCACAAATATGTTCCGATTGCCAGATTTGCTAACAAGCGAAAAGGTAGTTTGTAGGGGCCTGAAATTATTATAAACCTGACAACCGCTATATTATTGTATTAATTTCAAAAAAATCTAGACTTTTACGGATCCAATGTAGCTATGAAACGCTGGTTTGTTTTTTTTCACAAACAAGGTGATGCCTTAAAAACACCGCAACCCAGGCCAGACCAACAAGATGAGCAATTGCGCGAAACTTTTTTGCAAGAGCTCAAACAACTGATGCAGC
>JASFGH010000375.1:0-4595 GCA_050123865.1 Desulfobacterales bacterium
CATTAGTCAAATGTAGCGGCGAATGCCCTGAGCGAGTTGTCCATTAGGGTGATGATTCTGATAATTTTTGGTCGTTTAAGTTTTGATGAATTTCGTTCAGACTATTCGATTCTCCCATGTGTTGTTGAACCCACTGCTGTGACCGACCGTACTCTGCCGATAAAGCACCAACGGCTTCCTGAAAGGTTTTGTGTTTTGCGGTTGCGCTGGTCCAGTACTTGTGCTGCCTGCGCGGGTCGTAGAAAAGCGTGTCGGGTGCTTTTATTTCAATCCGCATCTTCGTTTCAACCGGCGCAGTTGATTTGCTGCGGGCCAGATTCCGATGAATTTCCTCAAGGTCATTGGTTTCGCCCATTTGCTGCTCAATCCAATCTGGGCTGCGGTCATATTGTTTGGCCAGTGCTGCAATGGCTTCTTTAAAGGTTTGATGTTTGGAAACAGTGCTGGTCCAATACTTCTGCGGCCTTCTCGGATTATAGAATTCAAGCCCTCTGGTATTGGATACACTGGTCGGCTGAATCGGCGCGACTTTTTGATCCCCTTTGTCGGGTAGCTTCGGCTTCGAAGCTGGCGCTTTGATATCAGCTGCAGGCGTTGTCACCGTTGCAACCGGTTTTGGCTTCGCAGGCGTTTTTGCAGGTGCAGCAGGCTTCTCTTTTTCTTTGGTTCTCAAATGCTGGATGCGGAGAACATCTTTCTTTTGATAGCTCAATACCGTGCCTTCATATTCACATTTGACTTCCTTATCTTCTTCCCAGGCTTTTTCCTGACAAACCGTTTTCATTCCATCTTTAAAAAAAATGATATCGGCCTTGCCCAGGTGTGGAAGCAAGAAGATGAGGCCAAGTATGATGGCAACTCTTTTCACTAATGATTTCCTCCAACGACGCGGCCGGTATAGCCCTTCATTTTAAAAGCCATTATATGGACTTAATATAATCCGGAAAAATTTGCAAAGGCAATACATTTATTGCCGGCTGTTAATGGATTTGGATATCAGCGGGTGAGGTTGCCGGACAGAACATTAGCCCCCATAGCTTCCGGCAACCGTTTTTGAAATATATTGAAGATATTGCCGTAACCCAAAATACACAAAACTATTTTGCTATAGTTTGGCTTATTTATTTCACCAACTGTAACGCGAATGGGATTGCTTTCAGAAGGGGCTGGCAACATCAAATTGACGGCTCAGCAGAAGCCGTGTCGTCTTTCAAGGTCTCCCTTACGGCGCTAAGCATTTCATCTCGGTCGATCGGTTTTGTCAGCGTACGCGTGGCGCCCAGTTTTTTGGCGCCATCCAGATAGCCCTCGGGTCGGTTTACGCCGCCGCCGGACATGGCGATTATTTTCACTTTGGGAAACTCTTTTTTGAGTTCGATGATCATGCCAATGCCGTCTTTGTTCGGCATTATCAAATCAGTGATGATCAGATCAGCAGGATTATCTCTGTATTGACTGATTCCTTCCATGCCGTCAGCGGCCTCAATAACTTCATAGCCGACCCTTTCCAGCATCAATCGAAGCATCGATCGAATCTGGGATTCATCATCAATAATTAGTATGCGTGCCATTGAACTCGGTTCCTTTCTTTGTCAATTAGACGATTACAGCTTTGCTGGCCGTTAAAACCAGCTGTTCATATTAGATCATAACTTGCGCTGTCTTTCAATACCAAAAACCGCTCTTACTTTTTAACATATTGAAATAACTATATATTAAAAGGCTGAAAAGAATGGCATCTTTTCCGCTCAAACGCAATTTGTCTTTGCTTTATGCGTTGCTTATGTTAGAATCCTAAAAAAATATTGGTAATTTGTTGAAATGTCGTGAAAATATAACCCTTTCAAATGTGAACGGAGGATGTTTATGCAGGTTTCGAAGCAGCAGCAGGATAGCCGTACGGACAAACCGGTTTCGCTTTGCCCGCGCGGCGAGGAGTTCAAGCTACCCGAGGAAATAGACTATCAAAAAGAGTTCAAACGCCTCCAGCGCCACGTTAAAGAAGAGCGGTTGAAGGGCAGGGAAATTGTCGTGGTGATGGGGGTGGGTTTTGTCGGGGCGGTGATGGCCGGTGTTGTGGCTGATTCGGTGAATGCGGATGGTCAGCCCAACAAATTTGTCATCGGCATGCAGCGACCGTCAACGCGATCATACTGGAAAATACCCTATATTAACAGAGGCATTGCACCGGTTGAGGCTGAAGACCCTGAAGTAGCCCCGCTGATTGAGCGCTGCGTCAAGCAGAAAAAAACGTTGATTGCCACCTATACCTATGATGCGCTGAGTCTGGCCGATGTGGTCATTGTGGATGTGCAATGCGACTATTTCAAGGAAACTTTCGGCAACGTTCGGCAGGGTCGTGCCGATATTGCGGCCCTTGAAGACAGTCTGAAGATTATCGGCGAAAAGATCGGCCCCGAGTGTCTGGTTTTAATTGAAACAACGGTGCCACCGGGTACAACGGAATATGTGGCCTATCCCATCGTTAAGAAGGCATTTGAAAAAAGAGGTTTGACCGACACAGAGCCCCTTTTGTCCCATTCCTTTGAACGCGTTATGCCGGGTCGTAATTATGTCGCCTCGGTACGTGATTTCTGGCGGGTATGCAGCGGCATCAACGCAACGGCCCGTAAACGCGTACGCGAATTTTTATCGGAAATACTCAATGTCGAACAATACCCGCTGACGGTATTGGACCGACCGATTGAAAGCGAGACCTGCAAAATCGTAGAAAATTCATTCCGCGCCACCCTGCTGGCTTTTTTGGATGAATGGAGTGTTTTTGCTGAACGCAATGGGGTGGACCTGATCAAGGTGATTGAAGCCATTAAGGTCAGACCGACTCACTCCAATATGATTTTTCCCGGCCCGGGTATCGGGGGTTACTGTTTGCCCAAAGACGGCGGTCTGGGGGTGTGGTCCTATCATACCTTGATGGGGTTTGAAGATAACGTGTTTAAAATCACTCCGGCAGCCATTGATATCAATGACACGCGTTCATTGCGGGTGCCGCAACTGGTACGGGACGCGTTGCGCAACATGGGTAAAATTGTTGCGGCATCAAAGGTCGTCTTATTAGGGGCAGCCTATCGTGAAGGCGTGGGCGATACGCGCTATAGCGGCTCTGAGATCATTGTTCGCAAATTGGCTGAGATGGGCGCTGAGATCGCCGTCAATGACCCCTATGTCCAACGCTGGTGGGAACTTGAAAAACAGGATAGCTATCCGGGACCGGACCATTCAATGAGTCGTTTTTTCCGCAATCAAGACAGATTGGATGAAATCCGGATTGAAAGCGACCTGTCGCAAGTGCTGCCTTTTGCTGATGCCGTTATTTTTGCGGTTCGTCATCAAGAGTACCTGGCGCTTGAACCACAGGCGGTCGTTGAGATGATTGGGCGGCCCGCTGCGATCATCGACTGTTTTGGTGTTCTGGATGATAATAAAATCCGGCAATATTTTGAACTGGGTTGCGAAGTAAAAGGTCTGGGGCGAGGGCACATTCAACGAATTAAAGAGGAAGTCCGGCAAAAAGGAAAAGTTCGGCCTTAGCCCGAGGCCATTTGATACATTTGCAATCAGATTGAGGTTGCGCGATGACGCCTTCCAAAAAATCAAAGGTGCGCCAGCTGATCGAAAAAGGGGTTCGAATTGACTGCCCGGATAGCATTCAAATCGGCGATGAGGTCGAAGTTGAGCGTGTGTCCGGGGACGGCGTCGAGCTTTATGCCGGGTCTAAAATCTTCGGCACATCCACTGTCATTTCCCGGGACGTCAAAATCGGCCTGGAAGGACCGGCCACCGTAAAAGATTGTCAGATGGGTGCCGGTGTTGAGTTGAAAGGCGGCTTTTTTGAAAAGGCCGTATTTCTGGAAAAAGCCAGGGCCGGCCTGGGCGCGCATGTTCGCGAAGCCAGCATTTTTGAAGAGCAGGCCAGTATTGCCCACACTGTCGGCACCAAACATACGATTCTTTTTCCATTTGTCACCCTGGGCAGTTTGATCAATTTCTGTGACTGCCTGATGGCCGGTGGAACCAACCGTAAGAATCATAGTGAAGTCGGCAGTTCTTACATCCATTTTAACTTTACCCCCAATCAGGATAAGGCAACGGCCTCTTTGATCGGCGATGTGCCCCAAGGGGTTCTGATCAATCAGCCCCCCATATTCCTCGGAGGGCAGGGTGGACTGGTGGGCCCCTGCCGGCTGATCTACGGAACCACGGTGGCTGCCGGAACGATCGTACGCAAAGATGAACTCAGACCAGGCCGCCTCATATTCGGCGGATTGGCGAAAGAGGGCAATATGTCCTACCAGCCCGGCAAACTCGGAAATGATCGCCGGACGGTTGTCAATAATTTGGTTTACATTGCCAATCTGATCGCTTTGTATCAATGGTACCACCACGTTCGCAGCCTTTTCGTTTCAAAGGATTTTTCGGAGCTGTTGCTGGCCGGGCTCAAAGAAAAACTCAACTGGGCCATATCAGAACGCGTTGATCGACTTGACGGTTTCTGCCATAAAAAGAATGGAAACCCGGCCGGGTCGGAGAGCGGACCGTCGGCAACTAAATCTGCTCTTGCAAAACAATGCCAT
>JASFGH010000376.1:0-4559 GCA_050123865.1 Desulfobacterales bacterium
ATTATGTGCGATTTTATTGATTAACGGTCCGGCTCTGGCCCGCACCGAATTTGTTTCCATCGGTACCGGCGGCACCGGCGGAATTTACTACCCCTACGGTGGGGGTGTTGCCGAAATCTGGACCAAATATGCCGAAGGGGTCAGGGCGGTGGCCGAGGTTACCGGTGCCAGTGTCGAAAACGTCAAGCTGGCGCACAAGGGTGAAACCGTCATCGGTGAAGTTATGGGTGATGTGGCCGTAGATGGCTTCAAAGGGCTGACCAAATTTCAGGGTAAAAAACACGACATTTTGTCAATGGCCATCATGTATCCAAATCTGTTGCAGATAGTCACGCTTAAAAAATATGGGATTACCAATATTGAGCAAATCAAGGGCAAAAAAATCAGCTCCGGCAGCCCGGGCAGCGGCACCAACTTTATGGCCGAGGCCGTATTTAAGGCCTTGGGTATTCCGCTGGATTCTTACAAAGACAGCCGCCTGTCTTTTACTGAAAGTGCCAATGCCTTAAGAGACGGTACCATTGAGGTCGGAGTGTGGTCCGTGGGACCCGGTACCAGCTCCATCCTGGATCTGGCCACCACCCATGATATTCACATTATTAATTTTACCCCGGAGCAGCAACAGAAAATCCTGGCCACCAGAAAAGAATATTCGGCGGTGGACCTGGCCGGTGGTGTATACCGGGGTGTGGAAAAAGCCGTTCCGACCATCGGCGTGTGGAACGTGATGATCTGTCAAACGGGCTTGAGTACAGACCTGGTGTATAAGCTGGTGAAAGCGTTATATGAGCACCAGGACTACCTGCTCAAGATTCACCCATCGGCCTCGTACACGACACCTGAAAATGCGGTGAAATACTCACCGATTCCGTTGCATCCGGGCACGATCAAATATCTCAAAGAAAAAGGCATCGCCGTGCCGGCTGAGCTGATGCCGTAAATGAATGCTTTGACCGGGAAACGTCGGTTGCCGCTCCTGGCGGCAGCCGGCCTGGTCGTTGTCTTTTTCTTGATCAGCTGGCGTTTGCCCGGAGGCCTGGAATTAGCCGTCAAGCCGGTCAAAGGCGGGCCGGCTTTGCTGGTGGTGCCTTTGCAGCCGGGCGAACGCTTTACTCTGCACTATTATCATTCGGTGGAAAACGCCCCGATCTGGGAAGAGCACAGCCTGGACGCCGAGGGGCGTATTTTCATTGAAGAGGAGCGCTATTTAAAGTTCGGCGCCGGCATGGGTCGCATGCCCGGAGTGGGCCGCATGGTTCGTCGGGGAGATTATGAGGTCATCGAGGATATGCACATGCCCACCGGTGATTTCATCCTGCGGGTGGGCAGCGCCGGGGTGGATCACACCGTCATCTGGCGGGGCCACCGTAAAAATCTGTCGGCAATGACCCCCCATGATGCGGTGCAGTTTTCGGCCCGACCGGTGAGTTGGCTTTACAGCCTGTGGCGACGCGTACGACCGCACCCGGCCACACCGCGATAGGTGATTAAGTTTTTAAGTTCACACAGAGACGCAGAAGGCGCAGAGAAAGTATTTTTTTGATTTGTCATTGAGACGCCGACAAATGAAAACCACTCAGCTCTAGTTGAATAAGATCATGGCCGAGTCTATACCTACAGAAACAGAACCCAAAACCCCAACGGCCCGGATCATTGCCTGGAGTCTGACCCTTATCGGTGTGGCGCTAAGCCTGTTTCAGCTTTACACGGCCGGTATGGTGGCCATGACCGCCATGCGGCATCGTTCCGTTTTTTTAACCTGCATACTGGCAATGACCTTTTTAACCAAGCCCCTGTACAAAAGCGCCCGCAAAGACAAACTAAATGTTGCCATGATCATCGATTTGATATTAATCGCCATCGCTGTTTTTATCGGGTTTTACATTTTTATTAATCTCGAGGGCATCTTCGAGCGCCAGGGAGACTGGAGTCTATGGGATTTTCGGGTGGGCGTTGCCCTGGTGTTGCTGGTGCTGGAGGCCACCCGCCGGGTGATCGGTTTAAATCTAACCATCATTGCCATTTTGTTTCTGCTGTTCGGCTATTTTGGCCCCTGGATGCCCGAGTTGATCGTTCATAAAGGCTACAGCGTCGAGCGCATTGCCACCACCCTGTCGTTGACCACAGAGGGCATCTTCGGCCTGCCCCTGGGGGTGGCATCCACTTTTGTTTTCATCTTTATTCTCTTCGGTGCCTTTTTAGATAAAACCGGCGCCGGTAGCTTCTTTATCAACGTTTCTTATTCGATTACTGGGCGCTTTTCCGGCGGACCCGCAAAAACCGCTGTGGTGGCCAGCGGCTTTATGGGCTCGGTGGCCGGCAGTGCCGTGGCCAACGTCGTGGCCACCGGATCCTTTACGATTCCGATGATGAAAAAAATCGGCTATCGCAAACACGTGGCTGCCGCAGTGGAGGCCGCCGCCTCGACGGGGGGACAACTGATGCCGCCGATTATGGGGGCCGGCGCCTTTCTGATGGCTGAATTTACCCAGACGCCCTATCTGGAAATCATTAGAATCGCCTTTATTCCGGCGGTGCTGTACTTTTTTTCGGTTATTTTGTTTGTCCATTTTGAAGCCCAGAAACAGGGCATATGGGGGCTTCCCAAAGACCAGTTGCCCAATGTCTTCCAGACCCTGAAAGACGGTATTCACTTCATTATCCCGGTGGCCATCCTGATCATCGTGCTGGTCCTGAATTACAGCCCGATGATGGCCGGTTTTATCGCTATTTTAGCTGTCTATTTTACCGCCCTGTTGCGCAAGGGCTCCCGAATTTCTTTTAGGACCCTGATTAAAACATTGGAGCAGGGAGCCCGCAATGCGATCGTAGTGGCTGTGGCCTGCGCGGCAGCCGGAATTATCGTTGGAATTGTAAACCTGACCGGCACCGGCCTGCGCTTTTCTTCGCTGGTAGTGTCGCTCTCACAGGGAATTCCGCTGCTCGCCCTACTATTGGTGGCATTGACCTCACTTTTTCTTGGGATGGGACTGCCGGTAACCGCCTCTTATATCGTTTTGATCATTCTGGCCGGTCCCGGGCTCATGGATCTGGGCATCCCGCTGCTCACCGCCCATATGGTGGTTTTCTGGTACAGCCAGGATGCCAACGTAACGCCCCCGGTGGCCCTGGAATCCTTTGCCGCCTCCGGAATTGCGGGTTCAAGCCCAATGAAAACCGCTTTTACCTCATGGAAGCTGGCCAAAGGGTTGTATATTATCCCTATCATTATGGCCTACCATCCGCTGTTGTTAAACGGGCCCACCGTTGAGGTCATTAAAACCGTTGTCTTATCCATTTTTTCAATCATTGCCTTTGTGGTTTGCATGGAACGCTATTTTCTAACCCATCTAAACTGGCCGGAAACTATTTTACAGGGAGCGGCCGCGCTTTTGCTCATCTGGGCCAATCCGACCTACAATTATATCGGGTTAATACTTTTCATCCTGCTGGTGGTTTATCAGGTTATCCGCAAGAAAAAACATCCCAACCCAATATCTGCACGGAAGCCGGCTTAAAAATGCAAATCCGGACGCATGACCCCAAAAACCCGTTCCCCAGGCTTCCCAGCCCAGCAGCGCTGTTTTTTTACATAAGGGCAGCGCCAGCGAAAGACTATTTTCGGCCTCCTCAAATAATCCCTTACAATAACAAGCCATGCCGCAACTGGAGTAGGCCATGCCTTTTAGATAAATGTCTTCACTCTCCAGCGCCATCTGCAATGACTCCTGGCTCGATTGACAGGCCAGATCAGTCTTTCCGTAAAAGATGTAGTTAAAGGTGCTCATGAGGCCCTTGGCAAAAACGATCATAATCGGATTACTGGCTTTCAAGCCTAAACCCAGCGATTT
Organism: Desulfobacterales bacterium; assembly: GCA_050123865.1. GTDB lineage: Bacteria > Desulfobacterota > Desulfobacteria > Desulfobacterales > JAHEIW01 > JAHEIW01. The sequence continues at coordinate 3,852 of JASFGH010000376.1, forward strand.
TCGAAAATATTCAAGACCCTTTTCAAACTCACAATTCAAAGATCGGGCGATACCCAAAAAGAGCTGGCAAACCATAAAGACGTTCGGCATCCTTTAAAACGGATAGATGCGTCAACAATTCGGGTTCTGTTAGACCGGTTACCTGTTTAATCAGCGCATAGCCAAATTCCCTTTCAATTAACGAGCCGTTTTGAAGCACCTCTTTGGCACCCTCCGGAAGTGAGTCCACTCTCGCCAAGATCACATCCTGGATGGTGGACGGAATGGTTACTGCCTTCTGCGCTTTGGCAAATTCATATGTGTTGTCTGTTTTTTGAATGACGTTCAAGTCTCTAAAGGATTTGATAAACTCTTCTATGAAAAAAGGAACGCCTTCGGTCTTTTCTAAAATCAACTTTTCAAGATCACTGTCGATGTTCGCTGCGCCCAAAATATAAGATACCATCTTAAGACTCTCGGTGTTGGAAAACCGATTTAGATTCACCTGGCTGTGAAAGGACTTGCTGCCCCAGGTGTGCACAAATTCCGGGCGGTAAGTAAATATCAATAAAATCTTTCTGCCCGGAATGCTTTCTAAAACATACTTCAAGACGTCCTCTGAAGTCTGATCTATCCAGTGCAGATCCTCATAGGCCAGTATCAGGGGCCGATTTTCACAGCCCTTCAGGGCAAATCGTTTCAGCGTTTCATGATACGGTCTTTTTTCGA
>JASFGH010000377.1:0-4555 GCA_050123865.1 Desulfobacterales bacterium
ACCGGATATCATAGAGACCGTTACAACCTCGTTCAACATAATGCAAGATCGGATAACCCGCATAAATCTGGCAGTCACTCCTCCGAACGTTTTAATACAGCCACACCTTGGCGAATTAAAAATGCTGGATTTTGACCAGGTCGAACATACAATCGAAGAAGGTTATTTCAGGGCAAAAGAGAAAATCGAAGATATCATGATCATGCTTGAACCAAAGTAAACAAAAAACTGTAACCTCATATTGTGTTCATTCCCCCGGCAAATGTTTTTTTGGAAATTGTATATTTGGTATGCGTAACCCACACTTTGGCCGAACTGTGTAAATCGGCTATGAAGAGATTACTGCAATCTATTACATATATCGGAGGCATACATGCAGTATGTCGAGGATTAAAATCTGATTGTGACGCAGAGATTGCGGGAAAGGGCCATTTCTGTTGCGAAAATTAGGCGCGGCCGCCAGACCATTTGAGCTTGTTTTTCAAGATATCGAAATACTGCCGCTCCGGCAGGGTGATCAAATGAACCGGATGGGGGCTTTTTTTAATGTAAATTTCATCCTGGTCATTGAGTTCCAGCCCCTTTTGTCCGTCGAACGTCAAGACGATATCGGAAGAGCCTTTTGCCAGTCTGATGCTAATGTTAGCTGACTGCGGAACAATTAAGGGTCGGTTCGTCAGGGTGAAAGGGCAGATGGGGGTTAAAATTATTCCTGGTACCGCCGGGTGAATGACCGGACCACCGGCAGCCAATGAATAAGCGGTTGAGCCTGTCGGCGTTGCCACGATCAAGCCGTCGGCGCTGTAAGTGGTCAAATAGTGATCGTCAATGTGGGTTTCGATATGAGCCAGCCGCGCCAGTGCGCCGCGGTTGATGACCACGTCATTCAGTACGGTTTCTCGTACACGGATTTTTGCGCTGCGTATTACCTTGACAACGAGCCGCATGCGGGATCGCAGGATATAATCGCCCTTCAAAACCTTTTCAGCGGCTGGATAAAGATCCTCTTCCGCTATTTCCGCCAGAAACCCCACCTCACCGAATTTAATCCCCAGAATAGGAATATCCTGATCTCCGATCCAGCGGACCGCACTCAAGAAAGTGCCGTCTCCGCCGAGTACAAATACGCAGTCCATATCTGAGGGGGGCGGTGACAGGCTGTTGCTGTCATTCTTTTGTCCGGATTCTACGGTTTTTTTGCGGACGATTTCAATTTTCTTGGATCGCAACCAGTCCTCAAGCGCGTGGGCCTTTTCTTTGGCTTTGGCATCTGATTTGACGACCAGTCCTATTTTTTTCAAAGCGTTCATTCAACTCCTTTGGAACAGATTATTCTGATTATTCATACAAATTCGCTGCGCAAACAGCAAGATGTTTTTCGGCTTCGCGGCGCGCTTTACGCTTGACAGCCCGGGAGCCCTTCTTGTATACAGTCTACAATTGAATTTGATTCAATTATTACAGTGTCAATCATAACCTGCTTGTTTTATTCACCAAAACCATTGAGCGAAATCATTGGTCGGAATTTCGACCTGCCTGACGCATTTTTCGAGCCACTTATCTTTTACTTCTTTTTTCTCAGCGGGGATCAAATGAAGATTGAATCTTTAGTTGATCTGGCTAAACGGCATATCCAGCTGTGGATTATCAAGGGAGAATACAAGCCCGGGCAGCGGCTCAAAGAAGAGGAAATTTCTACCCGTCTGGATATTAGCAGGCCTCCTGTACGGGAGGCTTTCAAATTCCTGGAGGCCGAAGGCCTGGTGATGCGCAAACCGCGCCGTGGCGTATTTGTGTCTGAAATGACTGCCAAAGATGTATGGGAAGCATACACTCTCAAGGCGACCCTATATGAAATGGCAACCCAGCTTGCCCTGGACAATATCAGCGACCTGCAGATTGCCGAGCTGGAATCCTTTGTCAAACAGATGGAAGACTGCGCCGGTACCGAACCGGTAAATTTGCTCGGTTATCAGGAGCATCATCAAGGATTTCATGATCGGATCATGCTGGCTTCCGGAAACGAGCGGCTGAAAAAAATTTCCGCAAGTATCCACCTCCAGATTTGCCGCTTCAGCTATAAATCATTACAGGATAAAGCCCACCTCAACGCATCTATTTGCTATCATCGTCGCATCCTGAATGCGGTAAAGAAAAAAAATAAAGCCTTGGCCTGCAAACTGATGAAGGATCACGTGCTGGAAGCACTTGATGTTTTACTGGATATGTATAAACGCAACGCAGCCGCATCCGACAAGCAAGCTGCCAAAGCGGCTGTATCGGAATGATTTTTTTACCCTTCTTTTAAAAATTTGAATCGATCAATTTGGATAAAGGAGACAAAAAATATGGCAGTTTTACCTGAGGTAGAAAAACACTATGGGAAATTGAAATTTTTTATTGACGGCAACTGGATAGATTCTGCTTCGGATCAAATTTATGAAGACATTAACCCGGCTACGGGTGAAGTCATCGCAGAATTTCCTTCGGCTACTGACAGTGAAATCGAGCAGGCGGTCCAGGCCGCCCAGGCCGCGCTTGCAAAATGGCGCGAGGTCCCCCTCAGGGACAAAGCGCGCTATTTGTTTGATCTGAGAGGAAAGTTTGAAGAGCATTATGATCGGCTGTGCCGCGTGCTCGTGCAGGATCATGGTCGCACGATCGGCGAAGCCAGGGGCACCCTGCGCAGATGCATCGAAAATATCGAATCAGCCTGTTCCGCTTTGTTGCTGTTAACAAAGGGTGAATATGTCACGGAGTTGGCCAGGGGGCTGGATCAGGCTTTATACTGGGAGCCCCGCGGTGTCTTTTTGATTATCACGCCCAATAATATTCCTATGCATGCCTGGTCGTCATATGTGCCTTATGCGATTGCCAGCGGCTGTCCGGTTATTGTGAGTCCCAGCAAAAATGATCCGGTCTGTCTGGATGCCATTTTTAGAGTCACCGCCGAGGTGGAGGGATTTCCCCCCGGGCTGGTGAACCTGGTCTACGGCGGCAGCAACGTGAATCATAAAATTTTGTCCCATCCGCTGGTCAAAGGTGTCGGCTTCATTGGATCGACAGCGGTGGGCAAGGAGCTTTTTGCCCTGGCTGGAAAGCTGGGCAAAGAAGCCTCGATCAATGGCAACGGTAAAAACCATGTCGTGATTATGCCGGGCAGCAATGTGGAGGTGGTCGCTGACGGCCTCTTGCGGGGCTGCTATGGCATGGCCGGCCAGCGCTGCCTGGGGACCGATAATTTGCTTTTTGCCGGCAAAGCCTATGATGAAGTCAGGGAAACGTTTATTCAGGCATCCGCCAGCATGAAGCTGGGATATGGGCTGGATGAAACCACCCAGCTCGGACCGCTTGTTTCGGAAAGGGGCAGGCAGAAAGTCATTGATTTCATTGAAATAGGTTTAAAAGAAGGCGCCCGGATCGTCAATGAAGGGCGTGGTGTAAAAGTAGAAGGGTGTGAAAAAGGCTTCTTCCTCGCCCCCACTATTTTAGATGACGTGCATCCGGATATGCATGTCGCCCGGGATGAAGCCTTTGGCCCGCTCGCCAATCTGATGCGCGTCGGCGATCTGGACGAAGCCCTGGATTGGATCAACAACAAAGACAATTACGGTCACTCTGCCTGTATTTTTACACCTACCGGAGCCCCGGCGCGCCGGTTCATGAAAGAGGCCGATGTCGGCAATATCGGCATTAATGTGCCCGTACCGCAACCCTATGCTTTTTTTCCGCTGGGCTCCAAAAATGAATCGGCCCTGGGGGTGGCCAAATCCCGAATCGACTCGATGCGGTTATTCCTGGATCAAAAAACGGTAACAGAAAGATGGTAGCAAAACCATTTTAGCCTCGACAAAGCTTCAACCGAATTGATCAAAAACAAATTGCAAAACAGGGGGTAAAAATGAGCGCTGACAAACCTCAAATTCGTAAAATTTACACGGTCATTGAGGAAACCCATGCAGATGGAACCATACAGCTGGATAAGCCTGCCCGTAAAGCAGCCGCTGCAGCGGTCTTTAATAATCCTTATGCAGGCCAATTCCAGGAAGATCTCAGTCTCCTGTATGAATGGAGCGAGGCCCTGGGCGTGATGCTGACCCAAAAAGCCGTTGCCGCCCTGGGCACCGCGCCGGATCAGGTGCACAGTTACGGCAAAGGGGCCATTGTCGGCAGCAAAGGTGAGCTGGAGCATTGAGCGGCGCTGATGCACCCGGCGCTGGGCAAGCCCATGCGCGATAATGTTGGCGGCGGCAAAGCGCTGATACCCTCTGCCAAAAAATTGGGATTTCCCGGCGCTGCCCTGGATGTGCCGCTACATTTCAAAGATGCTGCCTTTGTGCGCTCGCATTTTGATGCCATGGAAGTCCGGTTGCCAGATGCTCCGCGGGATGATGAGCTGGTTCTGATTGTAGCAGTGACCGATTCCGGAAGACCGGTGGCAAGAGTGGGCGGGCTGAAGCTGGAGGAGGCTAAGAAAGAAGATGGCCTCCGCTAGAAGCTATCTTAAAATGACATTAAGACAAGTGCCTAAATTGCCTAAAGTTTAGGAATTTCA
>JASFGH010000378.1:0-4537 GCA_050123865.1 Desulfobacterales bacterium
AGTTAGCCTCAACATACCAGCGGACAGGCTGGAACGGACTGTGATGAAAGATATAGTTGCAGATCGCATCCGTGGCGATGGTGACCATATTCTGGCCGGATGCATCCGCTGTAAAGAATTCGAAATTAAGATAAACGTGATTGCCCTCGATGCTGTGCCTGATGTTTGTTAATTTACAAAAACGGGATGTCGCTGCAGCCACCCGTTTGAATTCTTCAATCTGGGATAAGACCCATTTAACAAAAAAGTTGGCTTGCGGGAGGCTTTTGAACACAAAGCCCGGTGCCCTGCTCACACCCTCATTCAGAAGGATCGCGGTGCACCCGCCGGCTTTACCGATAACGCATGTGCCGCGATTGTAAGAGGCCACCAGCGCCGCTTCGGTTGTCGCCAAGGGTATATAATAATCGCCTTGAGCAAAGGCCCCGTTGATTCGCAAGGGGCCAGCGATTCCGACCGGGACCTTAACCGTACCGATGTAGTTCTCGATATTCTGCCGATAGGTTTCATTGCGTGAAAGACTTTGGGTGTCGGCAATCTCCCGGCGCATGTCATCCGAAACAGCCAGGCTGTTCCACCGCTTTTGGATGGATTCCCGATCCGTACCTGTTGCAATGCGATGATGGCCGTTTTCTGTTTCTGCGGTTGGCTTTAACGAACATTCGGGTTCGTGACCGGCTGCGGATGAATTCTTAAAAAACGGTTTGATTGGGTTTTCCAAACCGGGTGCTTCGCACCTGGTTTCACCCGCAACGACCGGGGCACTTCGCGCCTCTGTCTTTTCCCGCCTATGGCGGTAAAATCCAAGCCACCCGCTATGCGGGTGGTCGTTGACTCGCTGGGCATTGAAGTTCATTTCAGGCTCCTTGTTCTAACTGTTTCAGGCATCTATAGAGCAAACCGCGTTCCAAATCGGATCCCGGAGGGTGAATTGGTTTATAAAATTGCAGTCTTGAGCCCTGTCGAAGCGATGGAGAATAGAAATTTTTGTTATTATTCTGAATGGTTATATGGATAATTGTCGGGAATCGTGCGGTTTAAAAATAATCAAGAATTAATTCATCCGGCCGCCAGGGGCTGGAGAGGTAAATGATGAGAGGGTGCAACCGGGGTTGACAGGGTGTGGTCAATTTGACTAAAATCAAATAATATTAATTAGATAGGCTGTATGGACAAGGGTTTACGGCGCAATGGAAGTTGCACTGTTTGAGCTGCCATTTTGAGACGACTTCTGGGATTTCTTGAGGCGCTTATTGAGTGCCTGGCGCGAAATCCCCAGGCTCAAGGCCGCAATCGACTGATTGCCGTTGGATCTCTTCATGGCTTCATCGACCAGCATTTGCTCGATTTGTTTGAGTGTGGGCAGTTGATCGGAAAAGCTGACCTGCCTTCCTTTCGAGGCGATGGGAGCCGCTGAATCCATATTTGAGGACGGCTGTTGCCTGACAAGATGTTCTCTAAATGTATCCATGGATAGCTTGCCCGATTTATGATTGCTGACGGCATCAAAAACCATCGACTCGAGCTGTCTGACGTTGCCGGGGAAATGAAACGTGGAAAGCAACGTGACGAGCTCTTCCGGCGGCGTCGGTTTCTTTTTACCTAAAGCGTTGCAGGCTTTTTCTAAAAAGTGCGCTACCAGGACCGTCAGGTCTTCGCGGCGCTGGCGCAGCGGTGGTATATGGATTTGATGATCACACAACCGGTAATATAGATCTTTGCGAAACTTTCCGGAGGACTGCAGGCCATCAAGATCCTGGTTTGTCGCCACCACGATGCGGGCATCCGTGCGTTTGGCCACATCGGATCCGATGGGGAAAAATTCGCCTTCCTGCAAAAGACGCAACAGCTTTACCTGGGATGGCAAACTCAAATCCCCGATTTCATCCAGAAAAAGGGTGCCGCCGGAGGCGCGCTCGATCAATCCTTTGCGGGCATCACGGGCGTCCGTAAAGGCGCCTTTTTTATGTCCGAAGAGCGTGTCGGCAAATACCTGGTCATCCAGGCCGGCCACATTGACCGGTACAAAAGCGCCCGAACGGCTACTCAGCGTATGGACGGCCCGGGCCACTAATTCCTTGCCCACACCGGTTTCACCGGTTATCAATACCGGGCGCGGGCTGCCGGCGACAGCTTCGACATATCGAAATATAGCGCGCATCGCTGTGCTGGTGGTGATGATTTCCGCAAACGCCTCGGGCCGCTCCAGCCTGTCAGACAGCACCTGAGCTTTGAGCAATTGATTTTCCCGCTGGAGCTCTCGCAGCTCAACGGCCCGCTTGACGCCTCCGATCAGGCGGCTTTTCTCCACCGGTTTTAAAATGTAGTCAAAGGCGCCGTTTTGCATGCACTTTACGGCCGTATCGATATCGTTTGAGCCGGTGACCACCACCACCGGAATTTCCGGATAGTCAGCCGTGATCATCGGCAAAAGCTCTTCTCCTGAAATATGCGGCATTCTCAGGTCCAGGAGCATCACCTCAATCTCCTGGCTGGTAAGCAGCGGCATGACATCACGGCTGTCGTGACAGCGAATGAAATTATTCATATTGGCAGACCGCAATGTCATTTCAAAGCTGGTAATCGCCTGCTCTTCATCGTCCACCATCATAACGGGAAACGGCGGATTGCGTGTTTCAGTCATTTTGGATTTCCCTCCAGGGTCTGTTTTCCGCACTCAAGCGGCAAGGTGATCGTTGCGGTTGTGCCCGCGCCAGGATCAGAGCTAAAGCGTAACGTGCCGCCATGCTCCTCCACAATTCTGGATGAAATCGATAATCCCAGCCCGACCCCGCCGGTATTCTGTTTGGTGGTAAAAAACGGATCCATCATCAGCATCAGGGTTTCAGGTGCAATGCCCACGCCTTCATCTCGTATGCTGACGACGATGTTTGAATTTTCCTGATCATAGCCGGTTGAAATAGAAATGCCCTTGCTGCTGTCTGGCAGTGCCTGGCAGGCGTTCTGGATTAAATTGATCATGACCTGCTCGAGCCGCTGGAAATTGCCTTTTAGCACTGGCAGGTCCTTGCCTGTTTCGATTGAAAAATTGTGGGTGGTATTTTTGATCATATTGGTCAACAGTGAAACAGCGGATTTTATCACCGCGTTGATGTCGACCGCTTGCGTTAGATCGGCAGTGTCGTTTCTGACATAATTTTTGAGATCATCAACGATGCGCTTAATGCGCCTGGATCCATCGGATATGCCGGTAAACAGGGCCGGTATATTGTCGCGCATCTGTGTGAATGGCATGCCGCCCAGGAGAAAATCTCCGTTTTCTTCGTAATACCTTTCCAGAATGGGCATGGCATTTTTCCAAGCGTCCTTTAAAATAGGCGAATTTAGCATAATAAAATTGTTGGGGTTGTTGATCTCGTGGGCGACCCCGGAAACCAGCGTGCCCAGCGCCACCATTTTGCTGGCCTGCATGAGTTGCTCTTGATGGAGTTTGGCCTGCTCTTCGGATTTCTTGCGCTCGGTAATGTCACGGGCAACTCCCCGAAATCCCACCGGCCGGCCGTCTGAATCCCGCATTAACGATACCGAAAGCTCAACGAATTTTTTGCTGCCGTCTTTTGCGATCATCTCCCAGTCAAATGCCGTTGCGGGCTTTCCGGTTTTGTAGACTGAGTTAAATGTTTTATATACCCGCTCGATATTATCTTTGCTTGTAAACTGCCGGTTGTTCATGCCCATGAGCTCTTTCTTTGAATATCCCAAGTGCCTGCGTAAAGAATCATTGAAAAAGGTCAAATTGCCTGCCAGATCGACCTCGTAATACCCTTCCTCGATACTCTGAAGAATGGTTCGGTATTTTTCTTCACTTTCGCGCAGCGCTTCTTCGGCCTGCACACGATCAATGATTTCCGTTTTGTACGATTCAAAGGTATCTCTCAATTCTTTTTGCTGAGTTTCAACGGTTGTCAGAGCGGTTGAGAAGCGGTAAGAGAGAAGAAAGGCCTGGGATAGAATAAAAGCAAACAGGCCAAAAGGCACGTAAAAGCCGGTCTGGATGATACGCTCAACGTGCAGCATGTCGTTTAGCACGGCAAGTAAAATAATAAAAAAACCAATGAGAAAGACAAATGCTTCGATTCTCATTTTGGGCAATGAGGCAAAAATGACATATAGACCGTACATAAGAGTGATCAGGGTCGCCATTTCGTATACATTGAGGGTATAGCTGAAAATTCTTGCCGGGGTGAAGATCACGATACATGAAAACGCGATTCCCAGGATCATTATGAGGTGCAGAATTCGCTTTGATAACTTGGGAAAAATCGATTGTAGAAACAACCCGAAGGCCGGGACGGCCAGATAAAAAGAAAGATATTCGAGCTTGATCATAAGCTCATAGCTCATATCTGGGAAAAGGAGTATGAGATATCTTCCGCCGGTGGTCAGCAGCCTCAGCGCAATTAGAAAGCAGAAGATGCTGAAGTAAAGCGAAGAACGGTCTTTTTTTCTGACACTATAAAGCCCCAGATGATAGAGGGCCATTATTAATATGCTACCACAAAGAAATAAATCGAAA
>JASFGH010000379.1:0-4520 GCA_050123865.1 Desulfobacterales bacterium
GCGAAGGCGGATATATCGGTAAAAAACCCTCGATTCCCGGCGGCCGGGTGACCGTCGGCAGCAGGCCTTTTTCCAGCTGGCTGACAAAAAGGGCAAACTGCACGCCGATCAAAACGATCAACGCCAGAAAAGAATACTGGACAATTTTACGAACGGGCTGAATGGGTGAGGTTTTCATATTTGCCTTCAGTCGCACGATAAAGCAAAAGGGGCTTTCAACGCCTTGATCTATGTCAAATTAGATTTGGATTCAGTTTTAAAGGATCAGGCCCCAGGACAGCAAAATGAGAACAGCGCCGAGGACAACGCCAAATACTCTTTCGGAGATTCGGAAAAAGGTGCGGTTGCCGAAATAAATTCCCAACAACAGGCCGGGTAAGGCAAACAAAGCATAAAGCAGGGTCTGACGGTTCATTAAATTTAGGGCGGAGTATGTTACGACCTGAATAACCGCAGACGGCAAAAGGATCAAAACCAGCAGCCGCCGCATGGGTCCTTTGGCCAGGTAGCTTCCAAAATAAAGGATGAAGATCGGCGAATTGATTCCCACAAATCCGCCGGATGTACCACCCAGAAACCCGATCAGACAGTCGTTGACACTGCTTTTTAACGGCATCTTTTCTGAAAATGAACCCGAACCCCGTTTGCCGCGCCAGATGATAAACCAGATTCCGGCAGCCAGAATGGCGAACCCCAGCATTTTTTCAAAGCTTTTGAGCGGCGTCAGTTTCAGGGCGATGCCGCCGAGCACCGCGCCGGCGATCATCAGGGCGGCGATGGGGCACCAGTAACGGCGGGGAGCCGGCAGCGGGTCGATGCGGTACATCACCAGCCCACCGATGACATTGAGAATCGATGACAAAACTACGATCTGTTTGGCCCCGATGATCAATGATAAGATCGGCACGGCCACCGTGCTGACGCCGATGCCGGCAATGCCTTTTAAAAAGAAGGCCAGAAACGCCACAATGGGCAGGGACAGGATTTCGGTTATGGACATAAATGGTGTCTTTAGGTGATTATTTGCCGGATCACAACAAGCTCAACATGGTTGCCTGTCCGCGAATAGGTCATTCACCACAACGCACACGAAGAGACACGAAGGTAATCAAGGGAGATTTATATATTCATGCTTCGTGTCTTTCGTGAACTTCGCGGTAGAATCAGGTTTTGAACAATCGTTTACCGTTACCAAGAGGTTTTATGAAGCTTGGTGGCGCACACCACGCCGATGCCGGCTCTGGTTAAGGCATCGGCGGTCAGGTTTGTCGACCGGTGTTTTTCGATATAATTTTGCTCAAGGGCCGGCATCAATCCCTGCTTTTCCACATCACTTTTGGCCATAAAGTAATCCAGTATGTCGGACGGATGCTCCAGTTCACCTTCAATGTCCACTTCACCGCCTTCATGTTTGGCCGAAATGTTGGGCACTTCCCGGGCGATTTCAACCAGCTCATCTCTGCGGTTATAGGGCTGACAAACGATGGATTTGAAGGTTTCGGTAATGTGATGTTCAAACCGAACGACATCTTCCAGGCCCAGGGCCCGGCGGATGATGGCGGCATTGCGGATGGTTTCGTTGTTGGTCGAATTGGACAGGTTAAATCCGATTAAAGACGTGGTGCCGTCATCGCGCGAAAAAAGCCGGGCGGTGATCAGGGTCCACAGGATCGAAAACGGATTGTCATTACCCATAAAAACAGAAATTTTAAACTCGTTATCCACACCCAGCTTGTGGAGCAAATATCCCACCAGGACCGTTCCCGGGTTGATGTTGAGTACCTGTCGGATGCCGTAGGTGGTATAAAATTTCAGATATTCTTTGACCCATTTGATGGGATATTCGTTGGGCTGCCCCACCCCGCCGAAATATCCCGTGATGGTTTCCGGACCGCCCAGGTGGATGTTGGAGCCGTCTGTCCCCTTGGTGTCCAGGGTTTCAACATAACTGGCGCCAATGATCTGCATTGCTGCTGCTATGGCCATGATATCGCCGTTGTCGGTTTCCTGCTCCGCCATATTGCGCACCCGGATATAGCGGCCGGGCATCAATTCCCCCTCATCAATGCTGCGCCGGGCTTCAGCAATCAGCCAGGGAAAATACTGCAAGGCACTGATTTCTAAAGTAACCGCATTCTTGTGGTCGATTTCGGCAGCTTTGGCCTTATCGCCCAGCACACGCCCGTAATAGTCCGACATGCGAATAAAGGTCCCGCTGTCCCTTTGTTCTATGAGCCAGTTCAAATCGTCTTCATAGGGCGATTTGGCTGCTTTTAGCCGGGCCATTAAATTTTCAAATTTAGCGGCCTCCCGCGCTTTGCGGTTAATCTCCTGCGGCCCGCCGAATTCTTCGACGACTTCCAGCAGCTCATTGATGAGTTCGTTGCCCGGATCGATCATCAGTGCATTGATTTCCGCCAGGCGATCATCCGCTATTTTCAACAAATTTCTTAAGTTCGTCATATCAATTACTCCAATTTCAAAAAACAAAGTTTAACGCCGCAGCTAAAGGCTAACGCCTCTATAACCCCTGCTGATGAATCGCGGCAGGATGCTGCTCCCACGAGAGACGTCGGAATGATATTTAAGTGACTAAAGGTCACTTAAATTCTGCGTCAAATTTTTCTTTTTCACCGGCGATCATATGATAGCAATGATCATCTTCAGGAAACTGGCCCGCCCTGACTTCAGCCACATATTCTTTCATTGCGTTGGTCACCACTTCAGCGACATTACAATATTTTTTGACAAATTTCGGGGTAAAGGCCTGGAACTGACCGATCATATCCGAAACGATCAGCAGCTGGCCGTCGCAATCCGGACCGGCGCCGATGGAAAGTACCGGGATGCTTAATTCCTTGGTGATATAAGACGCCACCTCCGGCGGGATGGCTTCCAGCAAAATCATCTGGGCGCCGGCATCCTGAACCGCCAGGGCGTCTTCTATCACGATCCGTGCCGTTTCCAGGGTGCGGCCCTGGGCCTTGTGGCCGCCCAGCTGGCCGGAACTCTGGGGCGTGAGGCCGATATGGCCCATTACCAGAATGCCGGCCTCAACAATGGCCTTGATCTGGGGAGCAACTCGAACGCCGCCCTCAAGCTTTACGGCGTCACAGCCGGCTTCTTTAAGGAAGCGGCCGGCATTTTCAACGGCTTTTCCCAGAGCGCTTTGATAAGACATAAAGGGCATGTCACCGACGATAAACGTATGGGGAGCGCCGCGCCGAACCGCATCGCAATGATAAATACATTGGTCCATTACGACCGGCACGGTTCCGGAATATCCGTAGACGCACATTCCCAAGGAGTCGCCCACCAGCAACATATCCAATCCGGCTGCTTCGGCAAATTGAGCGGTGGGGTAGTCATAGGCGGTCAGAAACGTGATTTTGTCGCCCTCCCTTTTCATCTGAAAAAAATCATGAATCATTTTTTTCTTTGCCATCTGCGTTCTCCTTATTAAAGATTGACAACTACCTAAATCTGGCCGTAAAAAGAGTTCCAATTTAGCATGTGGCCAAATTGTAAATCATGACTACTATATATGAAAGTTAATCGGTTAGCGAGAAGAATTTCATCCCAAACGACAGCGACAATCTGTGTCCGATTCTGTTGGATTCGACGAAAGTGACGTTGAGATTTATGCAGCGCTTAGCACTTATATTGTCTTTCCTTTTCCTGATTCCCGGCCTTGTGCTTGCACAGGCGGACCCGCCCGACGCCGCAACCCTGCGCAGCTGGGTGCAGGTCATGAAAAAGTCTCCCCGGGGGCCATTCAAACATATCCGCTGGTTTTGCAATGACGGCACCATTCAGCTACCGCAGGAATATGCCTGCCGCGAGCACGATGGCGGGGTGCAGCATGGTGAATGGACGGACCAGGTTCGGACCCTGCGGAACAATGGCTATTTTATCGCCAATGTTTTTGCGGATGTGCACGCCCAGGAATTTCTGCAGGACGCCCGGCAGCTGGATATCGTCAAGCAAATGGTTCTGGAGCGATTTCTGATTGAAGCCGATGATGGATGGATTTTCCGTCGCGCCCGCTATTACCGAGGCGCGCTGCAAACTGAAGACGAAACCCGGGCAGGGCACGCGCTTTTGCTGGCCCTGGTCTCCGATCCGGGCTGGCTCGAAAATCAGTTTATGGTGCTACGAGAAGCAGTGCGGTTTATTCCCCATGGCCGCCCGGGCGCACCGATTACCGAAATGCGGCAGCTTTCACGCGCGATTGCTGAAAGCGATCCCGGTTTTGAAACGCTTCGCATAAAGCTGCATGTGCATCCGGAGCTCGCCGATGCCCGACACGTGCAAGATTATGCCGCCCGAGAGGGAAAGCCGGAGCTGGCTGAAGACTATGCCCATCTGATCGAGACCATCCAGCAGGTGTTCAAAGTCCAGGATATCAAAAAAGAGATTGAAGCGCTGACCCAAAGGGTCGAAAATACCCCCCTGGCCAGCAACCTTGAGCCCTATATGGACAAGCTTTCCAGCGAGGCCGATTCAAAAACGCGATTTTT
>JASFGH010000380.1:0-4516 GCA_050123865.1 Desulfobacterales bacterium
AGATCCGTCAGGCCTGGGCGCTGCACCGGCCGGCCCTGCTGCATCGGGCGGCGGTGGCGGAAGCGGAATCGGTGGCGGGAGCAGTGGCGGAAGCAGTGGCGGAAGCGGTTGTTTCATCGATACTCTGAGCCACCATTTCACGCTTTTTCCCTTTTAAATTTGATAAAAAAACTTGACTCTCGCGCGCTGTTTTTGGAAATTGGAGCCTATGACAGCTTTGACCATTGCAGATATCCACAACGCCCGCCGGAACCTGCAGGGCATCATCCGGCAAACCCCGTTTGTCCATTCAGCCGCCCTTAGCAAACGCACCAACATGAGCGTCTTTCTCAAAGCCGAGTGTTTGCAGCGCACAGGCTCGTTTAAATTGCGGGGCGCCTATCATAAAATCGCCTCCCTCGGCGCGCACGAAAAAACGATCGGTATCGTCACGAGCTCAGCCGGAAACCATGCCCAGGGTGTCGGCTATGCCGTCCGCCGCTTCAACATTCCCTGCCGCATCTATGTACCCCGGACGGTTCCCCGCATCAAACTGGACGCCATTCAACAATACCCGGTTGAGGTGGTCATCGAAGGCCGGCTGTATGATGAGGCCCACGCAGCGGCCCTGGCAGATGCTGAGGAGTCCGGCCGGGTGTTTATCCCGGCTTTTGATGATCCGCTGATCATGGCCGGCCACGGGACCCTCGGGCTCGAGATGCTGGAAGCGGTTTCTGACCTGGATGCCGTGCTGGTACCGGTCGGCGGCGGCGGTTTGATTGCCGGAGTGGCAACAGCCGTCAAGGCGCTCAATCCGGCCATCCGGGTCATCAGCTGTCAATCGGTCGCCTCCTGCGCGATGACGCGGTCCCTGGAAGAAAACCGGCCGTATCTGACCTTCCCTTCCCAGGAGACCATTGCCGAGGGTCTCGAGGGTGGCATCAGTAAAACGACCTTTGAGCTTGGCCGCCGCCTGATTGATTGCATGGTCCTGGTCGCAGAAGATGACATTTGTTCCGCCATCCGCTTTTTACACTCGCATCACGGTCTGGTGGTGGAAGGATCCGGAGCCGTGGGCGTCGCCGCCCTTCTGCACGACCATTGGTCGGACCCGGACTGCAAAGTGGGTGTGGTCTTAACCGGCGGCAATCTTGATGAGGATCTGCTGAAGCAGATCTGCGCGGGCAACCACTGAACAAGACAAACCGCATAACATTTCCCGCCAAGTTAATCAGAAATGAAGCTTCGATTTTGACCGTATCTGACAAACGATTGGTTGTGTCAAGGATGAATAGACCCACCTTATTTTTTAAACCGTGAACCTTTGAACCCTGCTTGTGGGATCGTAACACAACGCGCGAAACCCAAAACCCTGAACCCATTAACCTACGTCGCCAGACCGATGGTCGCCGACGACGACTGCACAAGCGCCGTAAAAAGCGCGCCAACGAGCATCCCCAGGATCGGTCGTTCCATGGAGCGCATCAACTCGATGAAGCCCTCGTGCGACCGCATCGGTGACATGGCATCACCCATGGCCGCCATGCCGCAAAAAATCAGACCCAGACCCATCAGCATGTCACCGTAGTGACGCGCGCGGCTGTTTTTGCCGATAAAGATCATGCAGAAGCCGATGGTAATCAGGGGTAACGCCGCCGCGGTGACATTGAAGGCCACAATCTGGGCCGTGACAGTGGTGCCGACGTTAGCGCCAATAATCACGCCCACCGACTGGACCAGGGTCATCAGGCCGGCGCTCACAAAGCCCACCATCAGAACGGTGGTAACCGATGAGGACTGGATCACCGCCGTCACCAGCGCTCCTGTTATAGCCCCGGTTACGGCGTTGCGGGTCAGTTTGGTCAACAGTATCTTCATTTGCTTCTCCGGCCGCCGCCTTCAAGCCATTTGAATTAATTGGATTCATTTTGGATCTCGGTACTGTTTAACAAGAAGAGTTAATGCCTTACTGAAGTTATTTTTGATTTCGATCTCTGAAAAATTTAGCGGCAAGCAAAACGGTGGGTGCCAAATGAAAACACAGATCGAATATATCGACCGCCTGGGTCAGGTTGCCGTTTTTGAGCATGATGAATTTCTCGACCACATGCGGCATGGGGCTGAAGGGCGCCAGCAGCATAAAGGCCGCGATGAATATCAGAACCGGATAGGACACACTGTCAAGCAAACGCACCATGCGCATATCTCCGCTAGTTCGCCTCCCAGCATCGGTTTCCTGATCTCTGTCATCGGTATTCTGACAACAAAAATCTGCTTGCCCGCCATAGCCTTGAGGGCGAAGGCGGGTCACCTGAAACCTTTTTTAAGAACCCGGACCAATCTACACCTGCTTAATCTTACGATAATACGAGTCCGACAGATAGATTGCCGCCAAAGGATTGTGGCCGGTGACACGATCTTTTACGGCCAACACCGTGGTGGGGGCTTGGGCATATTTGAAAAAAATCGAATCGTGCCCCACACACAGCCCCAGCAGGATGTTAAATTCAGTATGGGCGTGATTCAGCAATTTGGCCTGGAAAATTGGATTGCACATGGCCTCGTCAGTGCCCTGGTATATTTTTTCCGAGTCTTTGAGGCCGAGTCGGTCTTTGGAGGTGCGCCCGGCTTTGCACAGCACGGAAATAACGTCAAATCCGCGCGCTTCCAAAATCTCGGCGACGATCGCAGACTCCTTAACCAGCCCCGCACAAAAAGCCAGCCCCAGGCGCCGGTAATTCATTTTTTCGGCAAACTCATAAATTTCAACGATTCGGGTTTTGGTCGGCTGCATGACATAAGGCCGTTGGTGACGATTGGCATAGCAATTTGCTTCCTGGCGGGAGGCCTGTCGGGCAAACTCGCGGATATCCGCGTGGTCATATTCTTTGTCAGCCGCAGCCAACACGTCGTCATAGGCAATGGTCGGACACCCCTTGGATGTAAGGCCCTCGACATTCATACAAATTTTTTGAGCAGCCTCATGTCCACAGGTTGCGCAGCCAGGCGACGGTGGTTGTTTCTTATGGGCCATGCGTGGATCCTTTCAACTGTTCCTGAACGATAAGATAACCATTATACCCGGAGGTTAAGAAATATGCCATGCACTGTCAAGCAAGTTTGTGTTCAACTCATGCACGCCGGTTTGCAGTCAACTGAATCATGATTCTCGCCGAAGTTCACCATCTGCCCTCTGCAGCAGCCTGCCATGCAGGATGCGCAGACGGGAACCCTGAAACCAAATTTTGAGCCCTTAACCTTTCAACCCGGAACCGCTGAACCCAGAAACCAAAAAATCTTCTTTCAAAATACGCTCCATGTTGGCCACCAGAAACTCGGCATTGCTTTCATCAAAAGGCATGGGCGGCCGGATTTTAATCACGTTTTCAAAAGGGCCGTCTGTGCCCAGAAGAATGCCGGCTTCGCGCATGCGGTTTACGATAAATTCCGCCTCTTCTTTGGCCGGTTCGAGGGTTTCATGATCGCGCACCAGTTCAACGCCCAAAAAAAGTCCTGATCCGCGCACATCGCCGACAATCGAAAAACGATCGATGAACGGGATCATTTCGGCAAGCATCCGTTTTCCGGCCATCAATGCGTTGGCCTGGAGATTTTCCTCAATCACCACCTCAAGGACGGTCAAACCCGCCGCGCAGGAAACTGCGTTGCCGCCGAAAGTGCTGAAAAACTCCATGCCGTTGTCAAAGGCTTCGGAAATCTCAGGGGTGGTGATCACGGCGCTGATGGGGTGCCCGTTACCGATGGGTTTTCCCAGAACCACTATGTCGGGCACCAGATTATCGGCTTCGAAAGCATAGAAATGGGTGCCAACCCGACCGTAACCGGTCTGCACTTCGTCGGCGATACACAGCCCGCCGGCCGTGTGGACCTGACGGTAAACCTCCGACAGGTAACCTTTGGGCAGGAAAATTTGCCCGGCCACACTCGGACAGGTTTCGGCCATAAATCCGGCCAGACCAATCCCTTCGCTCTGCAATTTGCGGATGATGTCGTCAACGTGGCCTGCATATTTAAAGGCCGCCTGCGGATCGTCTGAGCGGTAAAGACCCCGGTATAAATCAGGGATCGGCGCCGTATGGACCCACGATGGCGCTCCTTTACCACCGGGGCCGTTATGTTTGTATGGGCTGATATCGATCAGCGAAGTGGTATGCCCGTGGTAGGCGGCTTCGAGCACAATCATGTCGCGTTGCCCGGTATATGCTCTGGCCAGGCGCAAGGCCAGCTCGTTTCCTTCGCTGGCCGAATTGACGAAAAAGCAGACGTTCAAGGGCGCCGGCAGGGTATCGCACAAGCGCTTGGCATAGCGGTTGATAAAATCGTGAAGATATCGTGTATTCGTGTTCAAAACCGACATTTGCCGACTGGCAGCTTCCACCACCCTGGGGTGGCAGTGACCGACATGGGGAACATTATTATAAGCATCGAGGTATCTGTGTCCGCTGTCGTCGAACAGGTACTGCCGCCATCCCCGTACCATCTTGATCGGTTTGCGGTAGCCAATGCTCAGATTGCG
>JASFGH010000381.1:0-4516 GCA_050123865.1 Desulfobacterales bacterium
GGCCAGATGCAGACATTTGGTTTGCCGATGAATCCGGCTTTGAGGCCGATCCCCGTCCCCGCAAGCGTTGGGACAAGAAGGGATCAAAAAAATGAACAACAATTACTAGAGCGTTTGGACCCAGCTATCTTGGACGTTATTCATAACCCCAAAAAAGACTCAAAAAACTGCCTGTATCGCAACGTTAATATGACAAACGCTCTAATTGACCCCACGGTGTTGTCGACTTAACTTTAACATTCGGCGTCTTAAGGTATAAAAATATGGTGTCAGGTTCAAAAGTTCCGCGGGCGGGTTCAGGTGTCAGGTGTCAGAAAAAAATGACATGAAGCGGATCTGATAATATTGGATGTCAGCGATTTACTATCCTGACCATCCAAGCCGTCCCTGACACCTAAACACTGAAACCTGACACCTTATAAAATGGAATTAAGGAGCCATAAAAATGAAGCCTAACATAAATATGCATACAAGGTCGACCCGGGTTGCCCGTGTCTTGCTGACGATATGGATATGCCTAATTTTAGTAGCCTGTGCCCAGGTGCCCATCACCAACCGCCAGAGCATAGCGTTGCTTCCGGAATCGCAGCTGGCTACTATGAGTCTGCAGGAATATGACAAAGTGCTTAAAAACAGCAAATTATCATCGAATCGGCAGCAGGTTGAAATGGTGCGGCGCGTGGGCTTTAGGATCGCCACGGCCGCGGAGGCTTTTCTGAAGGAAGCCGGGATGCAGTCGGAGATCAAGAATCTAAACTGGGAGTTCAATTTGATCGAGGACGATAAACTTGCCAACGCCTGGGTGATGCCCGGCGGCAAGGCAGCTGTCTATACGGGAATCCTTAAGTATACCCAAAATGAGACAGGTCTGGCCGTTGTATTGGGCCATGAGGTCGCCCATGCGATTGCACGCCATGGAAATGAGCGCATGAGCCAGGGACTTTTGGCGCAAATGGGAGGCGTAGCCCTTTCGGTGGCCCTGTCCCAGAATTCAGCTGCTACCCAGAATCTGTTCATGCAGGCCTATGGCGCCGGTGCCACAGTGGGCTTGTTGTTGCCATACAGCCGATTGCATGAAAACGAAGCTGACCGCATCGGTTTGACCCTGATGGCGCGGGCCGGTTACGACCCCCGCGAAGCGGTTCCGTTCTGGCAAAGAATGAACAAACAGGGCGGCCGGCGGCCGGCGGAATTTTTATCCACCCATCCGGCGCCTGAATCGCGTATCGCCAATATCAAAAAATATATTCCCGAGGCCATGCCGTACTACCGCAAATAGTCTAAATTTTGTCTTCCAGCAAGCGGCCCAGTGATTGCAGGTGTGCCTTTTCCTCATCGGCAATCGTAAAGAGAATGTCGCGGGTCCGGTTATCGGTGCTTTTTCCGGCAAAGCGCAAATAAAGATCCAGTGCCTGGGTTTCCAGCATCATGGCCAGGTCAAGCACATCGGGAACCGCACGTAAAAACGATTCGTTTTGTTTTACAAAGGCATCTAATTGAAAGCCTCCTTCTAATGAGGTGGGCTGCAGTTCAGCCTCATAGGCTTCGATATCATTGTCCGGCGGATCGACTTCGGTCAACAAATCAAACAAACGCTTTTTGTGGTGCTGCTCAATATCGGCCAGTTTCGCGAAAAGGGCCTGCATCTCGGCATCGTCTGTGCGCTCAATCATCTGGCGGTAAAAAACACCCAGTCCCATCTCCATTCCATAAGCCAGGGCAATCATTTCAGACGGGGATTCATCTCCGCGCACCAGATCCAGGTTAAGCTCCTGCGGACCTTCAGCCGTGCCCCCCTGCCAGGCCTTGATGCCGCCTTTAAGATTGATAATTTCGTTGAAATCCAGACCGGATAACAGTTGCGCCGCCGCCAGGCTACGTCCACCTGACGCTCAGTAAACAAGGACCGGTTTCTGCTTATCCAGCTGACTTAATTGGTCTTTTAGGCCCGGCAGCGGAATGAGCTTGGCACCGGGAATGTGCTCGGCTTCATATTCTCCCGGCTGACGGACATCCAAAAGCGTGTAGGAACCTTCCGGGTGCTCGGCCATAAACTTTCTGGCTGCTTCGTTATTGATGGATTTTACGGGTGTAAAAAGTTTTTTTATGCTGACCATCGTTTCCTCCAAAGGTTATATTCTGAGCGAATATCAAAGCGTTACCCGTGCAACAGGGGTGACGATAACTTAAAATTATGTATCCTTTTCAGATGTCTCTCCTGAAACCTGGAATTTACGCATAAACTTCCGATCAATATAATCTTTGAGCAAAAATATCAACCGGCCTTTCCAGACCCAGTTTCCGCGCCAAAAAATTCCGGTACCGTTGCCCAGATTATAAATTAAAAGATAGGTATCCTGCGGCTCAAAGGCTTCCAAGTCCTTACCTTCTATAGCGGCCAGCAAATTCGCATACAGCACCGGATTTTGCCGTACGGCGTATACCCCCACCTTATCCAGCGGTTGTGGCTCAAAACTGATGCAATCGCCACCACCAAATATGTCGGGATACGCCACACTTTGCAAAAAAGAATTAACCAGCAGGCCGCCATCGCTTCCGGTCGGCAATCCGGACTTTCTGAAGAGATGTGAGGGCTCGATTCCCCAGGCCAGAAGTGCCAGATCAAAGTTCACCTCGCGCTGGTCTTCCAGGATGGCAACGCCATCCTTCAGACGCCTGACATGCACGCCCTCAATGATATCGATGTTGCGTGCTGCCAGAGATTGTCTGGCATAGTGCTGCGCTTTGACCGGCATGGAAGCTAAAAAGTTGCGGCCGCCGCAGACGGTTATGGCTGCCGCGGTCCCGCTTTGCCGTCCTAAACGCCAGAGATTGCCAGCCAACTCCAGAGCGGCAGCGCCGCCACCCACCACAATCAGCTTTAGGGTCTGGCTGCCCAGGCCATCGTGGACAATCTGCCGCACTTTGATCAGGTTTTCAATCGGTTTAACAGGAAAAATGTGATCACCGACAACACTGGCTTCATCTGCAGGCACTCCACTGCCGGTATTACAGGAAACAACGTCATAGGACATTTCGGCGCCGGATTCAAGAACCAGCATTTTTTGATCTGCATCGATACGGGTGACCGTATCCTGGATAAAAGCAGCGCCACGATCTTCAACCATTTTTTTAATATTAAATCGCACCTCCTGCGGCCGGTAGGTGCCGCCTAACAACCCTGGACCCATCCCGGAGTAATAATGATGGGCCGACGGGCCAATCAGGGTGACCCGATGGCCGCGCTCGACATAATTCCGCAGATTCACCATGACGGTCATATGGGCATGACCGCCGCCCACCAATACCAGATGTCTACCCATTGGTTCCTCCTCAATGATTACCGCTGTGTGGACTTATCATATTTATCACAAAAAGCCTACCCACAAACAATCAGTTGACGCCGCCCGGGCAATCCAATACAAAGGCAGATTATGGAAGATAGCCGTCAAAAAACGTTGCAACCCCATCTTCAGCTTAGAGCCCGCATTATCGAGGCCATCCGACAGTTCTTTAACGATAACGACTATCTGGAAGTCGAGACCCCTGTTCGCATACCGGCGCCATCACCCGAGGCCCATATTGAAGCCGTTGCATCCGGTGACTGGTTTTTACAGACCTCTCCTGAGCTTTGCATGAAACGACTACTGGCGGCGGGTCTTCCGCGGATATTTCAAATTTGCAAATGCTTCCGTCAGGCAGAAAGAGGCCATCGGCACCTGCCGGAATTGACGCTGCTGGAATGGTATCGAACCGACAGCAATTATATGGACCTGATGAATGAATGTGAAGCATTCATCAGACATGTCGCCTGCCAGACGGGTTCGGAGAACATTTTGGCCTATCAGGGGCTTCACATCCAACTGGCCCCTCCCTGGCCCCGGATATCGGTCAAAGACGCATTTGAAAAATTCGCATCCAGCTCGTTGGAGGCGGCTCTGCAAAAAGATCAGTTTGACGAAATCATGGTTACCCAGATTGAACCCCGGTTAGGCCGCAGTCAGCCTGTTTTTTTGGTTGATTACCCGGCTTGCCACGCTGCGCTGGCAAAATTAAAACCGCAAGATTCCCGCTATGCGGAGCGCTTTGAACTTTACATCGCTGGCGTTGAAATATGCAACGCTTTTAGCGAGCTGACCGACCCGGTAGAGCAAAGAACGCGTTTTGAACACGAACGCGATCAGCGGTGCAAGGCCGGCAAACCCGTATATCCAATGCCCGAACGTTTCCTTGCAGCCCTCAAGGACCTGCCGGCAGCGGCCGGCAATGCGCTGGGGGTCGATCGCCTGATCATGCTTTTCGCCAATGCCAAACAAATAGATGAGGTGGTAACCTTTACACCCGAAAGGCTCTGATGCAAGCCACCACGTGAGTTTCGATATACTTGATATGATATCGCTCACCGCAAGGGAAAAAAAATCTCTGCGCTCTTAGTGTCTCTGCGGTGAAATTTTCTTTACATCTCACCTTCCACATAGCAAAATGTGAAGTATCAGAATATAGGTCAAATCAGAAG
>JASFGH010000382.1:0-4511 GCA_050123865.1 Desulfobacterales bacterium
GTGGACATCCTTGCACAGGCGGACGGCGCGTTGCAGGGCCATGCCTTTGCGGATGCCGGCCAGATAGGCTTCGTTGCTCATGTCGTAAACAGCGGCGCGCACGGCGCCTTCGGGTGCAATGATCACAGGGCGTTCGTGCAGCCGGCAGTCCACCGCCCTTTCCACCGCCACGGCAAAATCGGCGACATTTAAATGGATAATTGATCGATTCATCTTTTCATCAAGGAACGATTTTCAAAAAGTTTTGAGTTTTGGTCATTTGAGATTTGAATTTGTTTCGACCCATTTTATAAAATCAGGCGATATTCGGATTTCGAGTTTATATTGCTTTACCAAATACCCCCTGCGTTCTCAATTCTCCAATTTTTGAAATAGGCATGCTTGGCTACAACAACCCGCGCTCGATGAGCTGACTGATGAGCCGCCGGGCATTTTTAGGTGCCTGGGCGCGGACATGGTTGTTGAAGAAAATGGTCCCGCTGCCGGCCTGCCGGGCCATCGGTGCGATGATCTTGTCGGCCCATTCCCGCAGCTCTTCATCACTGTAGTCGTAGTCAAACTGCATTTGCATATTGCCCGAGCGCCAGCCCCTGGCGTTGCGGCCGTGAAACCGAATGTAAAAAAGCTCCGGATTGGTGACCACGTCGAGTCGCGGGAACAGGCCCGGCAGGGCCGGTTCATCCACGGCCACCAGGGTGGTGCGGCGGCGCTCCAGTTCGGCAAACACCCGGTCCGTGGCCCATGAGGCATGGCGAAATTCCACCGCCAGGGGCAATCCGGCCAGTTCGTCAAGCAGGGCGGCCAGGTAGCGGCGATGTTGCGGCGCCCGAGAAAAGCTCGGGGGAAACTGCAGCAAAACCGCCGCCAGCTGCCGGGCCTGGACAAGCGGTGCCATGCCGTCGCGGTATTGAGAAGCCTGGCCCCGCCATTGGTTGGGATCCACCTCGTGGGTTAGAGTACGGGTCAGCTTGGCGGCGAAGCGAAAACCGGGCGGTGCTAGCTGGCGCATGCGCTCGATGGCGGCGGCTTTCGGCATCTGATACCAGGTGAAGTTCAGCTCGGTGATCGGAAAGGTCCGGGCATAAAGCGGCAGCATCTGACCCGATCGGGTACCGGGCGGGTAAAATCCGGCGTTGACCCATTCAGTATACGAATAACCACTGGTGCCGATCCACAGCTGGCAGGAGGTTTTTGGTGATTCAGTACGCATTTAATTTCAGTTTTCAATGGTTGTGATGGCGAAGCTGTATTATACGAGCTGATAGCTCATAGCGGATAGCTGATAGTCGATACTATGAGCCATGAGCTATGAACTACTTGATGCCTTCCGGGCCGCGGTGGACGCCGACGATTTTACCCTGAACCAGCACCTCGCCGAAGCCGTAACGCATGGGGGCGTAGTCGGTATTTTCCGGACGCAGCTCGATGTGGTCGTCATGTAAAAAAAAGCGTTTGACAGTGGCCTCTTCACCGTTGATCAGAGCCACGACAATCTCCCCGTTTTGGGCGTACTGACGCGGTTCGCAAATCGCCAGATCGCCGTTGAGGATACCGGCACCTTTCATCGAATCGCCTTTGACGCGCAGGGCGAAGACGTTTTGACTGCGGTAAACGGCGGCATCCAGCACGATGCTGCCGTCCCATTCCGTCTGGGCGTACATCGGCAGACCGGCCGTGACACGGCCGATAATCGGGACCTCGCGCCAGCGCTGCGAAGCCACTGCCTGGCGGGTGCGATTTAACAGGTAAACATTGCGGCTGTAGCGCCCCTCGCGTTTAACGTAGCCTTTTTCTTCCAGGGCGCGAAGGGTCTGGGCGATAGCGGCATGACTGACGCCCAGATCCGCTGCGGCCTGGCGCAGGCTGGGGCACAGACCGGTTTTGGCGATTTCGTGCTCAAGATAATCCAGAACACGCTGCTGTTTGGGTGTCAACTGGGACCGCATAGAACCTCCGATTTTATGCTTTAATTAACCACAGACCCACACAAACTCACACGGACCTTTTGTTCGGCCGACGCCCCGCGATAAGGAACAGCCTTCCGCGGGACAAGCTGGCCGAACAAAAACGGTCATCCCGCTTCGCGGGATAAAAATTTGTGCTGGCCTGCGGCGGATTACAATGTGAAAAAAGGTTATCTTACATCTAATCTTGTTAATGATTTACTGTATTGCCCGTAGGGCATACAGTTTTTCCTCGGGCAGTGTCGCCCGAGGAAAAGATATTGTCTGTGTATGTCTGTGTGGGTCCGTGGCTAATTTTAATAAATGTAAACATTAATGTAAATATAAATATAAACATTTAAGCTGTCAAGATGAAAAATCGAAAAATGGGCTTTTCAGGCTTGCAAGCGGATCAGATGAGCAATTGGGACAGGCGTCTCTGACCGAAGCGCATCGGCACGAAAATGGCCAGCAGACTGAAGATCAATACCAGGCTGAAGGAGCCGGCAATCCATATCCAGGTTGATAGGTTGATGAATTCATTGCGGATACCGGCCATAAAGAGATTGTACACCGGGCCGGCCTCGATGAGGACCACCAGCCCAATGTATCCGGCGCAGGCGATCATAAAAACCAGTCCACCGAAACTGGTTATGGTCTGGGTCGGATTTTCAGCCTTAAAATCCGGATAGGCCGCCCCCAGGCCGATGCCGATGGCCACGATACCGGGGACAACAAAAAAAACCGTGAGGGTTGAAAGGATCATCATAAACGGCGTGACCTGTAGCAAGATGTTGGTTGCCGTAATCAGAACCTCGGTCAGGATCAACAGCGGAAGATAATAGATGAAAAATTTAATCCATAAAAACGTGCGGATGGGTAGCGGGGAGGTTTTAACCAGCCAGAAGGCCTCTCTTTCCATGCTGACCGCCGGATAGGCAAATCGGGCCGTTACGGCCGTCAGAACGAACAGCGCTAGACCCATGTTTAGAAATGAGAATAAATTTTGCAAGTACTCGGTTTTAATCGGCGATTTTTCAAGCGGCAGGACCTTGAAATTATAGACATAAATTACCACCAAGGCGGCGATCAGAAAGATCTGCGTCCATTGGGTCTGGTCGCGCAAAAAGGTTTTTATTTCCTTGACCGTAAAGGATTTTATCGGGCCCGGCAGGAAGTTAAAAATGCGATCGCTGATGATGTTGCTTTTGATCAGACGGGCCGGGGCATTCTGTGTTTTGGAAAATCCTTTATAGTAAATGGCATCTGCGAGAAAGACCAGGGCAAATATGATCACACCGACAAAACTCAACGACAGCGCCGTGAAAAATAGACTGTTGCCGATTGCACCGGCAAGAGCGGAGCGGATGCTGTCATATATCCAGCTACTTGGCAAAAACGGTGATGACGGGGTTTGCAGCGAGGAAATATAGACCATTACGGTGTCAAAAACTTCCGGGTCAACCAGCAGTTCCGGCTGTGAAAGGCGGATGGCCAGATATATGACCACAAAAGAAAGAATCCCCATCAGAATAAAGACGCTTTTCATACGAGTGGCGGGGATAAAGATGACCGCTGTCATCACCAGCACAGTGCTGATGGCCGAGGCAATTACGGCCAGACACAACATCGCAATCATGGCGTTCAGGTAGTAAAAAAGACTGCTTTTATAGACAATACCATATGAGATGAGGACCGGCATGGCATAAATGATGACCATCCAGGCACTGTCAACGGTGCTGTCGATCCAGCGCGTAATGAAAATCTTATAGCTCGAAACCGGCAGGGAATGAACCAGCATCAGGTCGCGGGACAGATACAGCTTGGAAAGGGACGTCAGGATGCTGCTAAATAAAAGCAGGGCAAAAGACACCACCAGCATCATGGACAACAATTTGTAGCCCAGAATGTCGCCGATATCCTCAATGCCCTTAAAATAGACCAGCACTCGCCAGGAAACGGCGAAAATACCGCACCAGAAAAGCAGGCCGAACGTGCCGAGCAAAAAAATGCGTGCATTGCCCTTGCCGTTTGCCTTTGAAAAACCGCGATTTTTGATGGGCCAGATTCGGGGTTTAAACAGGGTCAGAACTTCGTTCATTGCTATTTTTGGTATCCAAAATCAAAACAGTAAATCGAAACGATTGTAAAATAGTCGCTAACTATTTCAGGTTTGCCGGTTGAGCCGGTTGTGCCCGTTAAAATGGATAAATACCTGATCCTATTTTCTACCGGCCAACGGGTCAACGGGCTAACGGGCGCAACCATTTAGGAGGCGTTGTTCGTCAGATTCAAAAACACCTGCTCCAGGTCGGCCTCGCTGATACCGGCCGCGCGCTGCAATTCCTGGGTAGTGCCGGTGGCAATTAAACGGCCTTTGTTAATCACGCCGATCCGATCACATGTGTCCTGGGCCACCTTGAGCGTATGGGTCGACATGAAAACGGTCACTCCTTTGCCGGCAAGTTTTCGGAAAAGTGCTTTGACCATTATAATGGCCGCCGGGTCAAGTCCAACCATGGGTTCATCTACAATAATCACCTCCGGGTCGTGCAGCAGGGCAGCCGA
>JASFGH010000383.1:0-4505 GCA_050123865.1 Desulfobacterales bacterium
TGCAATGGGTAAGAGCCGGCCATGATCCAGCGATCTTTTACGATCCGGCGAAAGATGAATTCAAGGAGCTCAACGGATACGGCATGGCCCTTGGATTGGACGGAAAATTTAAATACCGCGAGAATATGCTGGATGGCTTAACAATGGGCCAGCTTCTTTTGATCGGTACAGATGGCTTATGGGAGACTCAAAGCCAGTCGGGAGAAATGTTTGGCAAGGACCGGATAAAAGCACTTATCAAAAAAAATGCAAATGCTTCACCAGCCAAGATTCTTGAAGCCATCATTTCAGCACTCAGAGAGTTTCAAGGACTCATGAAACAAGAAGATGATGTAACGCTTGCTGTCATCAAAGTGAGCGAATAATTTCTCCGTGCAAGGCAGTAAGCTAATTTCAGGAGCTTAGCGCTTATAAAATATATTTCCAAAGAAAAAAAGTGAAGATTACTTTGAATTAAGGTTGCCTGAACAGAGTGATTGATTTTGTCCCTGCTTATTAAAAATATTTTACAGTCAGCTATATCAGGTCTTAAATTGTATATTAAGGTGCGTAATCCACAATTTGGCCGAATTGTGTAAAGCGGCTATGAACCTATAATCGCAATAATTTGCATCTTACGTCGCCACATCTAACATATTTCCAGATCCTCCAGATTTTCGACAGGCACGCTTTATAAACTTTTAAGTAAGCCTAAATTGGTTACCTTGCCTGACGAAATATGCAATCAGGTTTTTCGAGCACCTTGATAAGAATTCTTCTTCGATAATAAAGCGGATGGATTGTATACATACGGCAGTCCGTATTCCGTGAAATTCCGTCTTTAATACTCAATCCCTTTTTGAGCCGGGATACCATGATTGTAAGGATGCTTAACTTCTCTCATTTCAGTAACCAGATCTGCCAATTCGATTAATTCAATAGGTGCATTGCGCCCAGTAAGAATTAAATGAAGTTCAGGGGGCTTGGATGCGATTAGCTTGCACACTTCTTCACAATCAAGAAGACCAAAATCAACGGCTATATTAATTTCATCAAGAATTATCATATCGTAGATGCGACTTGCCATAGCCTTTTTAAAGGCTTTCAGGCCTTCTCTAGCCTTCAAAATATCAATCAATTCGCAAGCTCTACTTTTGAAAAATAGACGATTTCCGTACTGTTTCAACTCAATCGGTAGGCCAGCAGATGCTAGGGCATTGACCTCCCCGATATTTTGTTTCTTTTTCATAAACTGCAGGATCAACACCTTAAACCCTTGCCCTGCAGCTCTTAGAGCAGTTCCAAGTGCTGCAGTTGTTTTGCCCTTTCCTTTACCACAGTAAACAAAAACTAAACCTTTACGTTGCATGGGATAAAACCCTCGATGAAACTTTTAAAATTTTGTTTCAATTGTAAGGGACCGCACCTATTTATTCACTATAAAGCGTTGAGAGATTATCCCTAAGAACTACCTATTTATGCGTCTATGTGCTAAAAGTTGAATTAATTTTAGCTGGACTTGCCTCAAAATAGTTCTCTTTTTAAGAGACGCAAAGACGACGTTATCAAATACAATATCTAAAGATGAAAATGCTTTGGCTAGTGATCACAAACGTTGACGCCGGTCATTAGCGTATTATCCAAATAATTGGTGACAAGAGCTTCAGGCTCTAATTCAGGAGCGCCAGTGATCACTTTGATGCCATTTTCATTGAAAAGACTAACAGCCCTTTGACCCATGCCGCCGGCGATAATAACGTCGGCCCCCAATTCGTGGAGCCAACTTGGCAGAATACCGGGCTCATGAGGAGGGGGTACTAATATTTGTTTATTAGCAATTTCATTGTCAGCAACTTCGATGAGTGCGAACTCCTGGCAGTGTCCAAAATGCGCGGTTAGTTTTCCATTTGCTAATGGTATGGCAAATTTCATGTTTACATTCCTCCTGTTTCTCAGTCAATTTATAAATTTAGGGATTTTGATAAAGTATTCCAGATTCTTTTAACCGCCTCCCCAGCGCTTGAATTACTGTTATATTCAAAAATCGTCTGGCCCTGTATCATGGCCTTTGTGAAGATCGGATCGAATGGAATTTTTCCAAGGAATGACAGGCCCTCATCTCGTGCAAAATTTTCAATATCACGGGTTAGGTCCGGATTGAGGTCAAATTTGTTGATGCACACCATCGCCGGCACCTTAAAATGATTTGCCAGTTGCACAACCCGTTCCATATCGTGAATGCCTGAAAGCGTGGGTTCTGTCACAATAAGTACAGCGCTGGCACCACCAATGGAGGCAATTACCGGACACCCGACGCCGGGAGGACCGTCTGTCAGTATAAGACCAAGATGCTTTTCATCTGCCAGTCTTTTGGACTCTTGGCGCACGAGCGTTACCAGCTTACCGGAATTTTCCTCAGCAATTCCAAGCCTGGCATGAACCATGGGACCGAATCGGGTTTCTGAATAAAACCAATGACCGCACCTATTTTCAGGGAAATCGATCGCCTTTTCCGGACAAAAATAGACACATACGCCGCAACCCTCGCAGTCGATGGGATTGATTTTAAAATCATCGCTGATTGCGCTAAACTTGCAAAGATCTATGCACCGTCCGCATTCGGTACATTTGTCTTTGTTAATATCGGCCGTGTGACCGGATTTAAATTCGGTACGCATGCATATATACGGATCCATAATCAGGTGAAGATCTGCAGCGTCCACATCTGCGTCGCAAAGAACTTTGCTTTCAGCTAATGATGCAAATGATGCAATTAGACTGGTTTTTCCCGTACCGCCTTTACCGCTGATGACAATCAATTCTTTCATGTTTGGTATATCGTTTTTAGTATTTGGTGTTTATTGTTTGATGGCTGGAAAGATGCCTAATTTTTTCATAGAGCGCTAAGAATCTTTCCTTCCATTCCGGCATGACGTCAACCAGCATCTCTCCCCTTGAATAGGCTTCCGCAATCTGCCGATCAAACGGAATTTCCATAAGAATAGGCAGGCCTTCTCGACGGGCATATTCTCTTGCTTTGTCATCTCCCAGATCAGACCTGTTGATGATCAACCCCGACGGAATATTGAGTATTTGAGCTGCGCCCACCGCCAGTTTCAGGTCATATAAACCAAATGGCGTTGGCTCGGTAACCAGCAGCACAAAGTCGGTATCTTTCATGGATGCAATCACCGGGCATGAGGTCCCTGGAGGGGCATCAATGATGGTGAGTTTACCAGGATTCTGGTAGGCGCGCACCTTTTTGATCAGCGGCGGCGACATGGCTTCACCAACCCGTAAGCGGCCATGAATAAACTCGATGCCGTTGCTGTAACCCTTTTGAATGACGCCGAGCTCCCGATCACTTTGGGTAATAGCCCCTTCCGCACAGATCTCCCAGCACCCGCCGCAGCTATGGCAGAGTTCTTCAAATACCAGTACATTTTCATTCACGACTGCAATGGCCTTAAACTGGCAGATTTCTGCACATTGCCCACAATAGGTGCACTTGTCTTCATCGACTTCCGGCACTGGCATCGAAACCGTCTCCGAGCCCGCAAATGACGGATTGATAAATAGATGTGCGTTGGGTTCTTCCACATCACAGTCCAGCAGCTGGACATTGGCGCCTATCGATCGGGCCAAATTGGTCGCCACTGTCGTTTTCCCGGTCCCGCCTTTTCCACTGGCAATGCTAATGATCATCTCATATTTTCTCCAAATTATTAATGCGCGTTAGGATACTCTTCATCTGTTGGTTTAATCTTTCGGCCTGCTCTTTGAGGTTTTCCAATTCCTGATTTCCGGACGTGTTATTTTCTTCTTTATCTTTGACGCTTCGATTTCCGGACGTATTGAAACTTCTACCCATGCCCCCACGGCCTCCCATTCCGCGTCGAACCCCAGAGCCACGGCCTGTACCGGTTCCTGCTCCCATGCCAAAATGGCTGTCAACTGTTGGTTTATTACTGGGTTTGAGATTGCCGGTGGCATATTTTTTCAAAACGTCTCTTATGGTTCCCTGTTCTCCTGTAAACAACTCAATTCCGGCTGCCAAAAGCGTATCCACCGCATTTGGGCCACAATTACCGGTTATGACAACCTCAACCCCTTTGGAGGCCAGAAATTGGGAGGCTTGAATGCCGGCACCACCTCCCATAGCAGCACTTTCGTTTGGGTAAACTTCAAACCGCATATCGTCAGAATCAACCACTAAATAATATGCACAACGGCCAAATCGAGGATCGAGCTGGGAATCCATAGTATTTCCGGTGGAGCTAACAGCAATTTTCATTGTTTACTCTCCTTTAGCAACTTAAGGGTGTTCAATAAAAACTGAATTTTCGGCGGTGCAGATTATGGTTTTCTTCAATCTGCATGAAATATGCCACCGGGTTTGAATTCAATAAGTAATGTCGAATCGAATACTTAGTTCAATTGAAGAATAAAAGCCAATTCGCCTCATTCATCAATCTTAGAAAAATTGCGAAATATTATTTGAATATTTTCGAAATCCATCATTCACA
>JASFGH010000384.1:0-4499 GCA_050123865.1 Desulfobacterales bacterium
CAGTTTGAGCAGTGGCGGGGAGACCTATTTGTCGGTGGTTTGAAATCCCAGGACATTCGGCGCATCGATCTGAATGAAGCCGGCCAGGTTGTCGGCCAATCTGCCCTGCGTATCGGCCAGCGGGTAAGAGATGTTCGCCAGGGACCGGACGGGCTGCTGTATGTCCTTACTGATGAATCCAATGGCAGTCTCATACGTCTCGAACCAGCTAGCGACAAAGAATCACCCAGCTCCCCTTAAATTTTGCTATACGTCTGATCGCTATGTGCAGTCAAGTCTGGGTTAAAAAGGAATTGAAATGGATAAATGTTATTTAAGATGACTTAATCTAATCTCACAAAAAATGCTACTCCCGAAAGTGTAGATTCCTTCGGCTAATCTTAACCAGCTCGATGTCCTCTTTTGAAGGGTTTAAGGAATAAAAAGGACGATCGAGGAATATTTTTGGGATTTCCTATAATTGCTATTACTCATAATATGAAGACCAATGGTCGTATTCTTTTGCACTTGCGACATGCGTGAGATGATAATTGAAGAATAAAGATAGCTTACTCGATCAAATCCGGTTGCATCACCATGGAAAAATCAGGCACTTCCGGAATAATGCTCTGCCTCTTCAGTGAAAAAGCTGTTTGTTCCAAGCTATATCGTATCTCCGAATCCAACCGAAGCTGATATAGGTGACGCTGCATGGCTTCTTGGGTTGTGGATGGGGAAAGACCTATTTCTTTAGCCATGATGGCAATCGTTTCTTGAGGATGCGCTGCCACATAGAGCTCCGCCTTTTTCATTGCTTGCAGGAATTTCCTTAAGGTAGCCTTTTGCTCCTTAACAAGATGCCGATTGGCAAGGATAAGGATGGGATACTGGTTGCCGAGTCCCCCGAGAGTTGTCAACTCGCGAGCCCCTTTCTGCTCAGCTGCCGAAGGTGTTGGCTCGCTTGCTGCAAAGGCGTCCAGAGAACCCGCCAGTAATGCATCCGTCATTGTGGGTGGAGTCAAATCTACGATATCGATGTCCTCTGCGGACATCTCCACCTTTTTGAGGGCAGCCAGAAAACCGCCGTAGGTCGAGGTGCCTTTTTTTACACCAACTCGCCTGCCTTTCAGATCCTGGAGCGTTCGCATCCCAGAATCATCTCTGACCATGACACGGTGTCTGTGCTCACCCGTGGCGTGGCTAGCAATTATCACGAACCGAGAAGAGCGAGCTGCCATGATTATGGCGGTGGTATCCCCCATGCCGCCGATATCGGCTGCACCCGAGTACAAAGCCTCTGCGCAAGCTGGCCCGCTGCTGAACCTTAAGTGGCTGATCTTCAGTCCCTCTTCTAAAAAGAACCCCTTTCGAACAGCGATTATAGGAATGGCGCTGCCGATACGGTCCTGCAATGCAAATCGAATCGTGGGCGCTTCAGCTTTACCTCCTGCCGTCATTTCGACTCCAAAAAGGAGTAAAAGCAGCAACCATAGCGCTACAGAGTGGAGTTTACGTATCATAGATGGTATCGGTTTAAATTTTTTAAGATAGTTTGCGGCTGTATACAGCACGGCTGTGCAGCCAGACACTCGCGAAGGCTGTCTTTCATGGCAAGAAATTCTTTGCTGGAACGGTTTCGGGGTCTCTTTTGTGGGGCGGCCATGTCGGTAAATCCGCCAGAATCGGTGTCACCGAAAATAACAATCCTGTCGGCAAGATAGGCCGCCTCTTCGACGCTGTGTGTCACATAGACAACCGTTTTGCGGTAAGTCATCCAAATTCTCAACAATTCGTCCTGAAGTCGTTCTCGTGTGTTGGCATCCAGAGCGCTGAAAGGCTCGTCCATCAGGAGCACCTTGGGTTCCAGCGCGAGCACCCGGGCGATTGCCACCCTCTGTCGCATTCCTCCAGAAAGAGCGTAAGGAAATTTGTTCGAATGCTCTGCAAGGCCCAAGGACTCAAGAAACCGAAAAGCGGTTTCTACAAGGGTAAGGCCTTTCATTCCTTGGATTTTTAGCCCAAATTCAACATTTTGAATAACCGTAAGCCATGGAAAAAGGGTCGCATCTTGGAAAACCACGCCTCGTTCCGGTCCGGGCCCTGTTACATCCTTTCCTTGAAAGAGAACTCGACCCTTTGAAGGCGATACAAATCCGGCGATTAGGTTCAAAAATGTTGTCTTACCGCAGCCGCTAGGCCCCAGGACACACAAGAATTCTCCTTTCTGAATTGAGAGGTTGAGATTTGCCAGAACAGGCAATGATCCACCACTTCCACCCGGAAAACTTTTGCTGACGTTATCGAATTGGATCATCAATTTTCAGATAGCAGAGTCCATCGCTCGATCGTTCGCTTTTCAAGCTGTTTGAGAAATACCTGCTCGAATAAAAGGCCAATCGAGCATATGACTAAAATACAGGCGAACGATGATGTGTAATCTAAAGTCCATCGCGATTGGATAATGGAAAAACCCAATCCTGTTCCAGTGCCTACAATCATTTCGGCGGCGACCAGCACTCGCCAACCGGTTCCGAGGCCAACTCGTAACCCGCTGATAATAGAAGGCAAAGCTGCGGGTATGAGCACCCGGAAGAATAGCATATTTTTCCCAGCGCCCATCATTTTAGCTGCATGAATGAACTGGACATCGATGTCCTTGATACCGGCCAGTACGTTGATAGCAATCGGAGCGAATGCAGAAACAGCGATCATGAAAATTGTGGCCGGCTCACCGATCCCGAACAACAAAATGGCCACTGGTATCCATGCCAACCCAGGAACCACCAGCAGCATCTGCGGAATCCGGGCTGTTGCCCTTTCCACCCACGGCAATCGCCCGGCAAGCAATCCGTAACCAATCCCAAGGGATGCAGCCATGCCAAATCCGATCAGCCAACGTTGAAGGCTTTTACTGATGTGAACATAAAGAGAAGCATTGGCCAGGCTGTCGCCTCCGACCAATTCTACCATCCGGACGAAGGTCTGCCATGGCGTTGGGAAGGCCACCCCACGAAACAATAAGATCGCCTGGGCGCACGCTTGCCAGACAACCAAAACAATGGCAAACGGAATAATCGATTGCAGCATTTTTTTTG
Organism: Desulfobacterales bacterium; assembly: GCA_050123865.1. GTDB lineage: Bacteria > Desulfobacterota > Desulfobacteria > Desulfobacterales > JAHEIW01 > JAHEIW01. The sequence continues at coordinate 3,075 of JASFGH010000384.1, forward strand.
TGAATTCGGACATCGCAGACCCGAGTGAAGAAGCAAAGTACCCGATGAAATTCTGTGATGTAAACTATTCTACAATGTAGAATAAGCCTTTATTTTTGTCAATCATCTAATGGATGATTTTTGGGTCTGCACAAGTCGGATTTATTTCGGATTTTTTACCAATCTGGGGAAGGAGCATCCAACACAAAAAGCATGGCCTCTTAGCCTTGCCTTTTTAGGTGGTTTCTTCAACACAGTTTGTGTGTAATATTGCTTTTCCTCCTGCGCCAATCTACGTTACTGATTTTGTGATGTTCCATGCCCCAGAATATGATGATATTCATCATGTGTTAGTTTACCGTCCTCGTCCGTATCAGCTTTGTTGAATTTTTCCTTGTCATTGCCATAGTATTTCTCAAATTCCTGAAATGTGACATTACCGTCTTTATTTGAATCTAAGACCCTGAAACAAACATGATCTTTATTTTCATCTGCCAGGCAAAGGGCAACCGACAAAGTTAAGAAAATTGCAAATAACAATACTGTGGCTGTTTTTTTCATGCATAAGCCAATTGTGACTAACGGCATAATACTCCTCCTGTACTTTAGAGTCTCAAAATAACTGATCACGCAATTTCACATAACCCCTTTAGGGTATGAAACACACAATGGAATAAGCTGTTTATAATCTGAATTTATAGACTCACATTTTTTTGAAGTAGCTTTGAAAAATCGTAGGTTCCAAGCCCCCGCTTCATGGCCAATTTGATATACCCAATATTCTGCGGTTCTTTGCCAAAAAGCAAAGCAGCTTTTCCATCCGCAGCGACCGGATCATCGCTTAAAATAAGAGTATTTTTTGTGACGACATCAGATGTGCTTCCTCCTGAAGGACCATTTCTTGTCATGATTCGAGTAGCATCAATCAGTGTAATGGTAGGTTTGAAAAACTGGGCCAGATCAACAATATTTGGATGTATTTCTGTGTGGAGCGAGCCGCGCCTTCCGCCAATCGCACCGAACCAATTCTTCATACCGAGTGTCATGGAACTCAGGATGTGATCTTTGGCAACCGGCAGATTGATGACCTTATCCGCCTCTACTATGGGTAAATAAATAGGCCAGACATCTATACGATCCCCCTGCAGCTTCATCTCGCGCATCAAAGATGAATCGGGATTGATGAGTTCCGCCCCGGTTTTTTTAGCTACATCTGCTGCACCGGATACTGAAAAACAGAATTTCGCATTGTCGATGGTATTATCAGCGATTCGGACCTTTTTGGCGCCCGCTTCCTGACAAAGCTCGATGACCGCTTGCAATACCTCCGGATTTGTGGTGGCGGCCATCTTCGGCGATCTGGCCCAGGAAATGTTCGGCTTTATGACCACGACATCTCCCTTCGATACAAATTGTCCTATTCCGCCGGCGGCTTCGAAGACCTTT
>JASFGH010000385.1:0-4495 GCA_050123865.1 Desulfobacterales bacterium
GCGCCGCTTTCACATCCCCAAACGACCAGGCCGGCAGACCGCAGCAACAATTTTCCAAAACCCGGACGGACTTGCCGACTTTTTTCAAAAGCCGCAAGGTCGCCTGGCCGGCGTCCTGACTGATAATATCAACGCCGCATCCGACAAAATATCCTATTCGCAACGACCGGCCGCTGCCGCTGTGTGCGCCGGCTTTGATTTTATCCCGCAAGGGCCGCGCGGGAAATCGGTCTACAATCTGATGGGCATGCGCAAAATCACGGCCGAAAATTTTCAACAATCCCAGTGCCTGCGCCAGATCGGCAATACCCATATTTTTCCCCAGCGCCACCGCCCGTGCGGCCAGATGCAGCCGCCGTGGATAGGGCAATAGATGGTCAAAAAGTAATCGATGAATGGATTTGCGACCGACTTTTTCCAGATACTGGGCCCTGGCCTTGACAATCAAATCGGATGTGGGGATTGCCGGAAAACAATTGGCGGTGCAGGCGCCGCAGAGCAAACAATCAAAAAGGGGGGCTTCAATTTCCGGGCTCCATTCCAGACGCCCCTCGATAATGGCCCGCAAAAGGGCCAGGCGCCCGCGCGCCACCCCGGTCTCGTGCCCGGTGGATCGGAATATCGGGCATGCCACCTGGCAAAACCCGCAACGATTGCAATGGGAGATTTCATCGTAATATTTGGAAATATCGGTACGATTCATCTGAGATGTATTTTATCAGCTGATTTCGGTAAACAACCTGTCCATTGTGGGTCGTCCGTTGTCCGTTGCATAAGTTCCTGACAGAAGGACAAGGGCTTCGTTTATTGGAAAACGCACTACCTTGCTCGAGCCATAGACGACGAACCACTGACAACTGTGAGCATTGATGCTCAGATTTTTCCCGGCAGGCGGCCGGGTGAAAAGACCTGCTGCGGGTCCAAGGCGGCCTTGATGCGGTGCATCACCTTCCAATGCGGCCGGTCGATACCGAAGACGTCGTTATGCTCCTTGAATTCAGCGGTTGCCTTTTCCATCAGCACATGACCGCCCAGTTGATCGCCGGTTTCGCACAGCCGTCCCCATAGGCCGTTGGGCATGTTTTCAACTGTAGCAAAGATGCGGCCGCATCCGTAATCTAAAAACAGTTTGGATTCCGGCAGCCACCTGTCCAGCGACTCAACAAACCCGGGCAGCCGATCAAGGGGCAGGTCGGCCCGCAGGATAAAAGCCGCCGCTAACAGCTCCGAATAGGTGCCCTTGAAAATGCCATCCTGAACCGAATAATCCTGCGCCGGGCTTATGGTCATGTTGGCCTTTTCAAATAATTGCTGTGTTCTTTTACATTGTTCTGTGACGGTTTCATCAAACCCTTCAAATCCGATCTTCACTTTAAAGTGCCGGCGCATCACGTCATTACCCTGCCCATTTACTGGCATCATCACAATAAAAACCGGTATCAGCTGGGATGTGATCACCTCGGATGCCAGGTCCGCACAGGTCGATAACGGCCCCTGAGCACCGATAGCGCTGCCGCGCTCGGGTATGGTCATAACGCGACAGGTCACTTCCGTAATCATGCCCAGCGTTCCGGCGGATCCGATCATCAAGCGCGTCATATCGTAGCCGGCTACATTTTTGACAACTTTACCGCCGGTAGAAATTTTTTGGCCGCTGCCATCCAGAAAGCGCAAACCCAGAACAAGATCCCGAGGGGCCCCATAGTGCATGCGCTCCGGGCCGCAAGCCGCCCGTGCCATCACACCCCCCAGAGAATGATCCTGAACGGAAAACGAGGGCCGCAAGGGCAGCCACTGATTATGTTCGGCCAAATGATGCTGGAGCGCATCAAGGGCCATACCGGATCCGGCCGTAACAAACTGATTGTAAGGGTCAAATTCAATAATCTGATCGAGTGCAGAACTGGTTAGATTTTGACACTCGCGGGTGGGCAAGTTGCCGTAATGCGGAAACGTACCGCCACCGGCGGGTATCAGCCCGGTGCTACCGGCAGCGGCACTTTGAATCGCTTCGCTAATTTCCTTATCGACCGCGCTCAGGGCGTCCGGACTGGTAAACTGCGACTGTGCCCGGGCTTCCTGGATACTTTGTTCTGGCGGGGATAGCGGAATGACTTTACCGGGATTTAGCAATCTATCCGGATCGAACGCCTGCTGTAAGCCCCGCTGGGCGACAAAATCCAGCTCCGAAAAAACCAGACGCATGGCCTCAATTTTTTCCAGACCTACGCCGTGTTCACCGGAAATGGTGCCGCCCAGTTCAACGCAGGCTTCCATGATTTCCCAGCCCGCTTTTTTCACGCGTTTGAGCTGGTCTGCATCCCGGGAATCAAAAAATATCAGGGGGTGTAAATTACCATCACCGGCATGAAACACATTACCGTGCTTAAAATCATATTTCTCAACAATCCCTGCCACACGGGCCAGCGCTTCGGGCAGCTTTGTTCGTGGCACCGTGCAATCGTTTACCAGATAATTCGGTGCCAGACGGGCAACCGCACCAAAAGCGCCGCGGCGACCTTCCCAGAGACGGTTGCGCTGAGCATCATCTTTGGCTTCACGAATATCACGACAGTGATTTTTGCGGCATAGCTCACTAAGGCGGGCGACCTGATCTTTGAGACCCGCTGAAAGGCCTTCCACCTCGACGATCAGAACAGCCGCCGCATCCCGGGGATAGCCGCAGGCATAGCTGTCTTCGACCGCATTGATGATTGGAGCGTCCATCATTTCAAGGGTGGCCGGTAAAATACCGGCCGAAATAATATCCGATACCGATTGGGCCGCATCGCCAATATCATCATAGATAACAAGCAGGGTAATAATTTTTTCGGGCAGCGGCAGGATGCGCACCGTGACCTCGGTCACTATGCCCATGGTGCCCTCGCTGCCGACCAGCGCACCGCGCAGATCATATCCCGGTGGGTCATAGGCGCACCCGCCAACACGAACAACCTCCCCGCTGGACAGAACCACGTCCAGGCCCAGGATGTGGTTGGTGGTCACGCCGTATTTTAAGCAGCGGGGACCGCCGGAGTTTTCCCCGACATTGCCGCCCAGGGTCGCCACTTTCTGGCTGGCGGGATCGGGCGCATAGAAAAAGCCCAGCGGCGCCAGGGCATTTTGAAGCTCCAAGTTTGTCACACCGGGCTGCAGTACCGCACAGCGTCGCTCGGGTGACTTGTCGATGATACGATTCAAACGCGACAGACAGATGACCACACCGCCGGATACCAATACGGTGCCGCCGGAAAGATTGGTGCCAAACCCGCGGGGGACGAAAGGAACTCCGGCCTGGCGGATCACTCTGACAACCCGGGCCACCTCATGGGTATCGGCAGGAAAAACAACCACACCGGGTTGCCCTTTAGCCAGTGAAGCATCGTAGGAGTAAAGTTCGGTTTCAGCCCGCGACACCGAAACCCGGGTTTCGCCGACAATTTGCCGAAGATTGGAAATCAATTCAGCATTCAGCATTGTGGCACCTAAAATGCGAAATGATTGTGATGATCAAAAGTTTAAATACATAAAATTCTACTATGTATTTCAGGCCCCTGCGCTCTGTTACCCAATAAGCCCCGATCAGGCATTCAGCAGTGACATGGCGGCTTCGGAGCCGGCTGACAGATCGGTTTTGCAGCCCTGCACGGCCAGCGCCCGGCTGATGGCCGAAAGGAAAAAGAGAACGTTTTCAGCTGAGGATGAATACCCCATCAGCCCCACACGCCAGACCCGGCCGGCCAGCGCCCCCAGCCCGGCACCGATCTCCAGATTAAATGTCTGCAGCAAATAACTGCGTACCTTGGCTTCATCGACACCATCGGGAACACGAATGGTATTCAGCGTCGGCAGGCGATGCTCGGGTTCGACCAGCATCTCCAGACCCATAGTCTCCACGCCGGCAACCAGCGCCCGATGGTTTTTTAAATGGCGCTCAAAACGATTTTGCAGACCTTCCTCATCAATCAGCAATAGGGCCTCCAGAAGCGCATAATTCAGCGTGCTCGAGCTGGTATGATGATAAACTCGCGGAGCAGATCCCCAGTATTGTTCGAGCAGGGTGATATCCAGATACCAGCTGCGGATCGGATGCTTGCGATTGCGGGCTGCCTGGATCGCACGATCGCTAAACGTAACCGGCGCCAGCCCCGGTGGCGCACCGATGCATTTCTGAGAACAACTGTAGGCGGCATCCAGCCCCCAATCATCAACCTTTATTTCGACCCCGCCCAGTGAGGTCACCGTATCCAGCAGCACCATGGTGCCATGTTCCCCTGCCAGCCGCACAATATCATCCATCGGCTGGCGCACCCCGGTGGAGGTTTCGGCATGAACCAGGGCAATCACTTTATAGCCTTTGTTATGAAAGGCTTCTTTAATCCGTTGCGGGTCCGTCGGCCGGCCCCATTCACCTTCGATGACCGTTACGTCGGCCTCCTGACGCTCGGCCATTTGCCGCAGCCGATCGCCAAAATAACCGTGCACGCAGATCAGA
>JASFGH010000386.1:0-4486 GCA_050123865.1 Desulfobacterales bacterium
CAATTTTAACGCCGCCCTGGGCCAAAAGATGAGTGTTTACAAACGCGTTTTAGTCGTCGTCTTCCCAGGTGATGCAATCAACCGGACACGTCTCAATCGCCTCTTCAATGCAATCTTCCGGACCGCCTTCGGGCAGGATGACTTCTGCTTTTTCCTCTTCTTCATTGAATGCAAAAACTTCCGCGCAAAGTTCAACACAGCTCTCACAGCCGATGCATTCATCGGCATCGATAACGACTCGTCGGGCCATGGATAGATCTCCTTTCATATATTTATGACAGGGCCGTGAGGCCCATATAGAAGAGACCCTAAAATAAGCTCTGCAGAACCAAAAGCAAGGGGATTGACATTCCTTTTAAATTAAGATTCATTAGCGTTTTCAAGGAAAAAGACCTATATGAAACTTTTCAACATACTGGCCATTCTAATAACTCTCTCAGCGGGTTTCAGTTACATCAATCATCGTTTTATCCGGTTGCCGACGACCATCGGAGTAATGGCGATTTCCCTTCTGGTTTCGCTCGGGTTGATCGCATTAGGGCAGCTGGGATTCGGACTCGAAGAAGACGCCCGCATCTTGCTCTACAGCATTGATTTCGATGAAACCCTGCTGCACGGCATGCTCAGCTTTTTGCTGTTTGCAGGAGCCCTGCATGTCAACCTGGTGGACCTGTCGCGGCAAAAATATATTATCAGCACGCTCGCCACCTTGGGTGTCATGGGATCCACCTTTATCATCGGTTTGGCCAGCTGGTGGGTACTCGGCTGGTTGGGTATCGATTTGCCGTTTATTTATTGCCTGTTGTTCGGCGCCCTGATTTCACCGACCGATCCCATTGCGGTCATGGGTATTTTAAAAAAGGCCGGGGTGCCTGCAAGCCTCGAAACCAAGATTACCGGCGAATCCCTGTTTAACGATGGTGTTGCGGTGGTGGTCTTTCTGGTCATATTACAGATTGCCACCGGCACCCAGGCCGTCACCGTAGCGTCTGTGGCTGGACTCTTCATAAAAGAAGCGCTTGGGGGCCTGGTTTTCGGGCTGATCATCGGAGCCATCGCCTACTGGATGTTGAAAAGTGTTGAAAACTATCAGGTTGAAATTCTGATTACCCTGGCCCTTGTAACCGGTGGGTTTGCGCTTGCCAATACGTTGCACCTTTCCGGGCCGATTGCCATTGTGGTGGCCGGGCTGCTGATCGGTAATCATGGACGCATGCTCGCCATGGACGAAGAGGTCCGCGATCATCTCGACAAATTCTGGGAACTGGTTGATGAAATCCTGAATGCCGTTCTGTTTGTCATGATCGGCCTTGAGGTTTTGATTCTGACCTTTAACGGGTCCTATTTTTTAGCGGGAATCATTCTTATTCCTCTAATACTGGTCGTTCGCTTTATCTGCGTTGGCGTCCCGGTCGTCATTCTCAAACGCCTTCGCACCTTCAGCCCCCATGTCATCAAAATCATGACCTGGGGCGGTTTGCGCGGTGGCATATCGGTGGCGTTGGCTTTGTCTTTGCCGGCCGGTTCTAACCGGGAGGCCATTCTGGCAGTTACTTATATGATTGTGGTTTTTTCCATCATCGTTCAGGGCTTGACCATCGGCAAATTGGTGAAGGCGGGTAAAGGCATGGGGGATGAATAATGAGCATGGTTATTTGTAAAATTTGATACAACGATAAGATTAAGGTTCAAATTCCGGTCTGGCAACCACTAAACGTTTTGTACGAAACCGTAAAAGAATTGCTACGGGTTTGAGCGTGGGCCGTCAATTGACCGCTGACGCATAGCCCAAAACCATTGCGTTATGGGTCTTGATCTGTTACCCTGCGCTTTTATTTTAGCCCGTATCGCGGGCCCCAGATGAAACCCTTTAAGGAGAGATGATAATGGTCGAAGAACAACAGCAATCAACCGACTTAAAACTGGACCGCGGCAATCTTTATCAAGAGGAAACCTTTAGCGATCTTAAAGTGGGCATGATCAAGCGCATGACACCTGTTAAATCAGATGGCTCTGTGGACAAAACCCGCAAAGCGGTTTTCGTCGCACACACGTCTTTGATGACACCGGGCGGCCCATTGCCGCTGCAGGCCGTCATTCAGGCCAAGGATCTGCAGCAGGCGATTAAAAAATTTCCGGATGCCATGAAAGCCGCTATGGACCGACTGGCTGAAGAAGCCAAAAAATATCAGGAACAACAAGGGAATCGTATTGAAAAGCCGGATTCTCGGATTATCGTGCCCGGCCGGTAAGTGGAGCGCACCTAAAAAATGAAAATCGGGCCCGCATCTATCCCGGCGCCCGCACTTTTCATTTTTAACATAAATTAAACGCGCGAGATAAGGATGAAGTCCTTTTTAAAAAAATTTTCAGGCAAGACGCCTTTGTCACACGAAAATGAAGGCGATGAGCTGTTTGCCGCCGATCTCTGGGGCAAGGCCAAAATCGAATATGAACGCGCCCTGCAGAAATTGGAACGCACTGAGGAACCGGACCGTGATTTAAAAGCCCGTCTGCAAAAAAAAATAGCCTCCACAAAAGAGGCGCTTGCTCGTGGTCATAAGCGCAGCGCCGACGACATGCTCGATGCCGGCTTTTACGACGATGCGCGGGAGTTATATCTTCTGGCCCTGGAGCTTACCGAAAATCCAGCGCTGCAGTTCGAACTAGAGGAAAAACATAAACTGCTTGATTTTCAGATGAATAAAACCATTGCAGAATCGCTGCCGGAAATCGATACGCCACCCTTTGAAGATGATGACCACGCGTATGAGACTGAAGAATCGGGAGAGCTGCAACAGGGCGAAGCGAAAGACGAAACCTTTAGCGCATTGTGCGGCGCTTTGCCCGAAGACGTTCAAAAAGCCTACCTGAGCTACGGCGCTAAATTTAAAAAGGGCTACCTGGCATTAAACCGGGGAGAATTTTCCGATGCAGCCGATCACCTGAGCCAGGCCATGTCAGAAAATCCGGCCCCCGATAGTTTTATCCCGCTGGAGCTGGCTACGGCCTATCTGAACCTGCACAGGCATACAGAGGCTCAGCAATTGCTCGAAACGCTGTTAAAAAATCAACCGCAGACCCTGCCCGCTTACCAGCTTCTGTGTGAAATCTTCTGGGAACGAAACGAGTTTGACCGCGCTCGGGCACTGCTGAACCAGGTACCTGATGAGCTGACCGAGTCTGTGGCGGTCTATCTTTTAAAAGGAGAGACCCTGTTCCGCGGCGGAAACCAAACAGACGCAAAAGGATTTTATCAAACCTTTTTAAAGCAATATGGATGGGATGAACGCATTGCCCTAGCGCTCGCCAGGACCCATGAGGCCCTAAATGAGCTGGCCAACGCACGCAATTTATACCGGGAGATGATGGCCCAATGCCACAGCTGTCGCGCACGCATCGATCCGTATATAAAGGAACGCTACGCCGATCTGTGTTATGATTCCGGTATGCTCGGCGGTGATATCCTTGAGCTTTATCTGGCCTTGGCCCAGGAGGTTCCTGCCAAAGCAGCTGATTATTATGAGAAGGTCAGCCGCATTTATGCTGCCCAGGGAAATGAACGGGAAGCCGCCCGATTTCAGGCAATTTCCGAAAAAATTGCCCAAAAGTAGAAAGTGCTTAATATTTGCCGCAAAGGACACGAGATAAAAACGCCAAGACTTTTGTAAAAATGACCTTTACTCCTGATTTTAGGCCCTCATCGAAACAGCCGGCCAATGCCCTCTGGTTTATATATGACCGCGGCCGGCTGCTGGTAAAAATCCGAGACGACAGCTGCACCATCCCTAAAACACCGGACCTAAAGCCCTATCAATCCGCTCTTTTCCACAAGCAGTACCTGGGCACTCTGGACGGCTGCCCCTGTTACGCAGCCGAGATCGACGGCGACAACCAGATGGGAATGGGTCTGGAAGCCAGAGACTTGCGGGCGCTATTCGGCAAATTGGATGAAAATCTGATCTGGATTGCCGGACGGGCCAACCAGTTGGTCAATTGGACTCAAACACACCTGTATTGCGGCGGGTGTGGACAGCTGACCGAAAATAAAACAGACGAGCGGGCCAAAATCTGTCCGCAATGCGGCCTGACAAATTATCCGCGCCTATCGCCGGCTGTTATTGTGGCTGTCTTAAAAAATGATAAAATTTTACTGGGCCGCAATAAACGGTTTAAATTGCCATTTTACAGTGTTCTGGCCGGTTTTGTGGAACCCGGCGAAACCCTGGAACAGTGTGTTGAAAGGGAAATCCGCGAAGAAGTCGGAATAGCGGTAAAAAATATCCGCTATTTCGGCAGCCAGCCCTGGCCGTTTCCCGATTCATTGATGATTGCGTTTACGGCCGATTATACCGCCGGCGAAATCAGTATTGATGGATCCGAAATCATTGATGCCGCTTGGTTCGGAAAAGACAACCTGCCAAAGATTCCACCTAAGATCAGCATAGCGAGGCGGCTGATCGAATGGTTCATTCAAAACCATTAG
>JASFGH010000387.1:0-4479 GCA_050123865.1 Desulfobacterales bacterium
CGCCACGGCTGAGATCTCGCGCACCCAGGTATGGCAATGGATTCATCATCCCGATGGGGTGTTGTCGGACGGCCGCAAGGTAACCCTTGATCTGTTTCGGGAAGTCATGGAAGAAGAATTGCAAAAAATCAAGAAAGCAATTGGTAAAGAGCATTTTGCCTCAGGCAATTATGAGCTGGCCGCCCGGCTTTTCGACGACATCATTGCCAATGAAGAGCTGGAAGAATTTTTAACGCTGCGGGCCTATGAGCATCTGGACTAATCCATTACCTGTATACTGCATGAAAATTAATGAGAAGTATTATTATATTTTAATAACAACAAGTGTCGCAAATTAGGGCTGCTCAACAATTTACCCATCAATTAAAATGGATAAAATCACTTTATCTCTTTAATTTTCACCCTCCGGCTCGTGCAGGATTCAGGGTAACTCTTTGTGGAAAGGATAACCATCATGCCAAAAACCATTGAAGAAAAGGCCATTGAACTCTGTGAAAGACTCTCGTGCCATGAAGTCGATGTGGATGACGTTGCCATCATGCGCGACGAATGGGAAAACGACCCTCGCTGGAAAGGCATCACCCGGCCGTATGCCCCCGAAGAAGTTCTGGCACTGCGTGGAACGCTGAAAGTTGAATACACCTTTGCCACAGCCGGTGCCAAGCGCCTATGGCATTTGCTCCAGACTGAGGATTATATCCCGGCCCTGGGCGCGCTGACCGGCAACCAGGCCGTGCAGCAGGTGGAGGCCGGCCTTAAGGCCATTTACCTGAGCGGCTGGCAAGTGGCAGCCGACGCCAATCTGGCCGGTGAAATGTACCCCGACCAGAGTCTCTATCCGGCCAATAGTGTCCCCGAAGTCGTGCGGCGAATTAACAATGCTTTGCGACGGGCCGACCAGATCCAGGTGCTTGATGGTCGCAAACGCGGCCCCTACTGGTTTGCACCTATTGTGGCCGACGCAGAAGCCGGCTTCGGCGGCCCCTTGAATGCATTCGAGTTGATGAAACAGATGATCAATGCCGGCGCCGCGGGTGTACACTTTGAAGATCAGCTGGCATCCGCCAAAAAATGCGGCCACCTGGGCGGCAAGGTACTGGTGCCCAGCCGGGAGTTTATCACGAAACTGATTGCGGCTCGCCTGGCAGCCGATGTCTGCGGGGTGCCGACCATTTTGATCGCCCGCACCGATGCCGATGCCGCCCGCCTCATCACCAGTGATATCGATGAGCGCGACCGGCCGTTTATTATCGATGGTAACCGAACCTCAGAGGGTTTCTATTACGTCAAAAGTGGCGTTGAGTGGGCCATTGCCCGCGGCCGCGCCTACGCCCCTTACGCAGATCTGGTGTGGTGTGAAACCTCGCGACCCGACCTTGAAGAGGCCAAACGATTTGCCGAAGGCATCAAGGCCGAATATCCGGACAAACTGCTGGCCTATAACTGCTCGCCGTCTTTTAACTGGAAGGGCAACCTGGACGACAGTCAAATCGCCACCTTTCAAAGGGAGCTGGGCGCCATGGGCTACCGCTTTCAGTTTGTCACCCTGGCCGGTTTTCACGCCCTTAACCTAGGCATGTTCGAGCTGGCGCTCAGTTACCGCAAAGAAGGCATGAAGGCCTACTCCGAATTCCAGCAGCAGGAATTTGCGCATGGCAAAGATGATGGCTACATGGCCATTACCCACCAGAAGTTTGTGGGCACCGGGTACTTTGATCGGGTCATGAATTGTGTCACCGGCGGCGAAAGCTCTGTGGAGGCGCTGGAGGAGTCCACCGAAAAAGCCCAGTTTTGATTGGCACCGTTTCCATAGCAATGTTGCCGATTATGAAGCTACTGAGAAAGGGATTCCACAGAAATGGTTGCAGACCGCAAGATTTTTTGACTATCAGTAAAGCGCGGCAGTGAAAGATGGGAAGTTGCCACAGGATTTAAAAACGGCAACCAGAAAAGAGACGGTGAGAAAAGGGAGAGGACGGTAACGTCCCCTCCCCCGGTTGATGTTTAGCTTTAGTTTAAGCCACCAACTGCAATCTCAACCCGCCGATTTTGGGCGCGGCCCTCTTCGGTATCATTGCTCGCAACTGGATTGGCTTCGCCGTAATAGTTTACGACGATGCGGTTCCGAGTGATGTTGTGGCTATTCATCAGATAATTTGCCGCACTATCCGCTCTGCGCATGGAAAGACCCAGATTGTATTCCTCGCCGCCGATGTTGTCGGTGTAACCGACCAATTTGACATAAGCATCCGGGTTATTTTGCAGAAACGTTCCGACCTCATTCAACTCACTTTGAAACTCCGGGCGGATATCGGACTTATTGAAATCAAATAAGCCATCGTTCGCTCTGAGGCCAACAATTCTGGCCTCGGTGGTTGTTTCCACTACCGCAGATGCCTTGACCGCGTACAAGGCTCCGGTCATGTAATCCGGATTGTTGACGAAGGCCTCTATGGGAATAACCCGCGAGCAGGCGTTGGCCTTGGCCATATCAGTCAGTCGCTTTTCGGCCCGCGAGCTCGTCGCGCTGCTGACCATATAGAAACAGACATCGTTAGCTTGCGCCAATTCTCGGGTGTATTCCTCCGGTACTTTGACGCCTGTATGTTGGTCGAAGGTACCGTCGCTGAAGATAAAAACGGCGGTTTTACCGGACAGCTTTTCCAGTATCGGACCGATTTCACGAATTCCTTCGGGCAAAGGCGTACGACCCTTGGGTTCTGCCGGCAGGCTGTCAATGGCCACGGCGAATTTTGCCGGATCATAGGACCCCATAGGGTAGACCTCTTGAAACGGCGTGTAGAGATATAAACCGGCGTTGTAACCCAAATCCGGCAGCACCCTTTGCCGATCTGCGAGGATTTTTTTGACGACGTCATATTTGGTTTCTTTGGTACCCAAATCGATCGGATCCTTCATCGAGCTTGAAGAATCAAACAGAATAAGAAAGTTGTCAGCGGTTTTGAAAAAATCTTCTTTCTGAATCACTTTGTCAACAATATCTTTTTCGGTGATGATCTCTGCAGCCGAAAGGTTGCTGGCAAATAATCCGATCAGCATAATTCCTAATACCATCGGGAGAATAGTGGATTTAAAGTACATGGTAGCACCTCCTTTTAGTTAGTCACTTTGGGCAAGCATTAATGCGTAAGTAAAATCTTGTACCCTAAAAATCGAACGAGAAAATCTTCGCTGAGAAAAAGAATGCTGAGAAAATTTGGATGAAAGATAATAAGGCCGCGCATCGGTTTTGTCTACCTCTTCTGTCAAAAAAAAGGATAAATTATTATGCTATTATTTTAATGATTATAAGCTAAGCCGGATGGCAGTAGAAGAAAAACGGATTCGTATTACAATCGCTGAATTAAATGAAGATAGGTGGGCAGCCGGCTTTTGGTTTTGATCTGGCCGTATCTGCCGTAGCGAACCGGATAACTGGCTTTGGTGAAACGGCCAACGCCTTGTTTATCAGCGGTTACGGTAAAATTGTCCAGGCGATGGCATTCCAATTTTTGTTCCAGATGTTGGTTTTTCAGTTGAGATAACTTCTAATTAAAGATTTTCATCAAATCCCGGCCGCACAAAATTACGCGCTTCTGGAAATATCTTTTCCGTTCGGTTGCGCAACCGCTCAAGGTGTACGATAATGGCCATAATTTGATCCTGATGAGATGGGAAAAATTGGTGCATATACCCCCATGCAGCCATGGAGCGGTCAATAGCAATCAGCGCCACTTTGGCAGAGCCGTCTGAATCTTTGGGAAAATCTTCCCATTCCTCTTCAGCATTACCCAGAGTACCGCGTACGGCTCGCGTCAGCTTGACATAGATGAAATGCTGGTACCAGTGAATAATTTCAACCATTTCATCAAGGGTGGGCGGTCCGTCCAGAACATCGCTTTCTTGTAATTCAGCGGCATTGGCAATATTTTCCTTGTCGACGACCCGCAGCGAGGGAACATATTCTGATTCAAAGAACTCGGTGACCATTTGATAGTATTTTTTGGCAGCCTGACAGCATTCGTGATTTTCGGTAATTTTATCTTTAATGCCTTCTTCCCGGGCGCTTTCTTCAATATCGATGTTATCGAGATCGACTCCTATCTCTTCGGCGGTTTCTTCTATCAATTCCCGGGTCACCTTAAATATATTGGAAAAGCTTTGCCAAAACTTCTCATTGTTTATATCACTGGCCTCAGGATCATCTGAATACTCACGGGTCATGGCAAAATTCATGCAGCGGGCGGTAAACGGGCAACGCTCACACCAGCGATCACAATAATTGTAAATTCCGGGTATGAAATTTTCGTTTTCGGCCAGCTTCTCGATGTCTTCCTTTTTCATGAACACAATCCTTGCTGAATATGATCCTTTTTAATATTATCATTATGATCTATACTATGCCTTGGGTGCTCTAATCGTCAATTGGAAATTCAAATAGGCGCGCAGATCATAGAGGAATTTAGGAGCAGTGGCAAT
>JASFGH010000388.1:0-4452 GCA_050123865.1 Desulfobacterales bacterium
TATTGTCAAGTCTTCTGTCATGTGCCTTTTATGAACAAACAGGCATTTATTCTTGCCGCTATTTGCAAACCGTCAACCTGCCATCCCGAATTATTTTAACATAAATCATTATGACGCCTTCATTCGTTCTTCCGGGACTAAAAAAAGGTTGCAATTGGATATCATTTTGCTGTATATACATCTACACATTTAGTCGACTAACCAACTTGCTGAAATCATTCATTTTCACCCTTTATCGGTCAACCGCCGTTTTGGTGATCGTGCCTCTATGACTAAAGGTGATCCGGTGAAAATTGTTGACAGTTCCAATCCGATCCCCAAATACCTTCAGATCAGTGCCTGGTTAAGTGAGCTTATCGAAACCGGAAGATACCAGAACGGCGAACAGCTGCCTTCCGAGGTTAAGCTGGCCAAGATGTGTGATGTGACCCGCACCACCGTGCGGCAGGCCATAGCAGAGTTAACCGCTAAGGGGCTGCTGCGCAAAGAGAAGGGCACAGGCACCTTCGTGTCTGCTCCGGCACCAGCTGAATTAAGGCAAAAGCTGACACATATTTCCAGCACGACAGATTTGATGCAGGTTAGCGGCATCAAACAGCGTTCGAAGGTTTTGGAAAAACGGGTCATACAGGCTGAAGACAAAATGGCCAGTAGCTTGTTTTTAGGTGCCAACAAGAAAGTCATTTTTGTGCGGCGCGTGCGCATGGGGGATGGCACACCCTATGTCTATGAAGAGAGCTATCTGCCGTATGACCTGTTTAAGGGTATTTTGGACAAAAATTTAACTGGATCGATGTACAAACTCATTTCTGAGCAGTTCAATGTGGTCCTGGCGCGCTGCGCCCAGACCATCAGTGCTGTCAATCTGAATGCCGACATCGCCAAAATCCTGCAATTGCCGGTAAATGCCGCCGGCATTTTCATGGAAAGCCTCACTTTTGATGAGAACAGCATCCCGGTAGAGCTCCTTTATTCCTATCTAAGGGGTGATACGTACAAGCTTGAGATCGTGCTGGGCCGGTATCATGCCGGCGCCGGCAACTTAAATTTAAAGACCGATTGACCTCTAATCCAAAAATCATTCAGGAGGCAAAAATGGCAATCGTCAATGCAAAAGAGATGCTGCTAAAGGCAACGACCGAAAAATATGCGGTCGGTGCGTTTAACTGCACCAATCTGATTCAGATGGAAGCGGTTGTGGAAGCGGCCGTTGAGCTGAACGCGCCGCTGATTCTGCAGTGCTCGGTGGCACCGTCGAAATTTTTAAAACCCCAGGTCGTTGGTGCGATATACAAAACCCTTGCGGCACAGGCGTCGATACCGATTTGTTTGCATCTGGATCACTGCAATGATGTGGAATTTTGTAAAGTTTGCGCCGATGCCGGATACACCAATATTATGATCGATGCCTCCAAGCAGGAATTTAGCGAAAATATCCGGCAAACCAAGGCCGTCGTTGATTACTGCCACGCGGCTGGTGGCATTTCCGTAGAAGGTGAGCTGGGTACGGTTTCCGGGGTTGAGGATCAGGTAAGAGTGGCCGAGAGCGAGGCGGAGTTGTGTGATCCCGAGCAGGCACGGACTTTTGTCGAACAAACCGGTATCGATATTTTTGCACCGGCCATCGGCACCGCTCACGGTGTATACAAAACCAAAAATCCCAAACTCGATTTCGAGCGGCTTGAAAAAATTGCCGCTTTAATCAACGGTCAAGAGGTGCGCGTACCTTTGGTGATTCACGGGGGTACCGGTTTGAAACCGGATGTGGTCAAAAATCTTATTTCACTGGGCGGATCCAAATTCAATGTCTCCACCGATCTGAAGCACACCCTGATTGACACCACCTATGACTATATTTCAGAAAACCGGGATCAGTACAATCCGGGCAAAATCGATGTGGCGGTCAACGAAGCCATCAAGGATAAGATTAAGTATTGGATTGAGTTGTTGGGCAGCACAAACAAAGCCTAAAATCAGTCATAAAAAATGCGTCTAACGCCCAATGGCTTTGTTGCAAACCGATTCAAAATGCTCGAATACTATCGTGTATGCTCCGCTTTTTAATCGGTTTGCGCCACGCCCTTGGGCGTGATCCACAATTTTTAAGACTGATTTAACCCAATTTAATAGCTTACTTAGGCAAACAGTAAAACAGGGGGGAGGAACCATGCCAGAACTAAAAGCCATTTTCTGGGACCAGGACGGGGTGATCATCGATACCGAAAAAGATGGTCACCGGGTGGCCTTTAACAAGATGTTTAAAGAATCCGGCTACGATTTTGAGTGGGACGTAGATACCTATGGCGAGCTGCTTGCGATTTCAGGCGGCAAAGAGCGCATGCGCCATTATTTTACCGAAAAGGGCATATTGCTGGAAGGGATACCTGAAAAAGACAGTGAATTTTTACTTGGCCTGCATAAAAAGAAAACCGCCATTTTCGTTGAAATGATCGAAAGCGGCATCCTGCCGCTCAGAGCCGGTGTGCATCGGCTGATGCAGGAAGCCATGGAAGCCGGTCTGCGCCTGGGCGTCTGTACGACGGCCAATGAACGCTCGGCCAATGCCATCGCCAAGGGCATGCTGGGGGATATCAACCTGGAGTTTGTCCTGGCTGGAGATGTGGTCAGCAAGAAAAAGCCGGATCCGGAAATCTACCTCCTGGCGCTGGAAAAATCGGGGCTTTCACCCGAACAGTGCATCGTGATAGAGGACTCACGCAACGGGTTGCTGGCGGCCCAGGCAGCCGGTCTGAGGTCGGTGGCGACCACCAACATCTATACTGAAAATGAAGATTTGAGCCCGGCTTCGATTGTGGTGAGTTCTCTGGGGGATCCCGATGGCGAGAAGGGGGTGTTGAAACAATCCGCCAGGCCTTTTAAATTTGACGGCGTTTTGCATGCCGATCAATTGATCAAATTTTTCTCAAGCTGAACATAAACATTTAGGGGATCAAAAATGATTATCGGCGTTCTAAAGGAAATCAAGGCTGATGAGAACCGTGTGGCGCTGTCTCCCGGAGGGGTTGAATTTATGCGGCAAAACGGCCATCGAATTCTGGTCGAAAAAGATGCCGGCAAACCCAGTGGTTTTGACAGCCGGCTTTATAAGGAGGCCGGCGCGGAAATTGTAAACCAAAAAGGGTCGATTTTCGAGCGTGCTGAAATGATTCTGCGGGTCAAGGAACCGCAGCCTTCCGAGTACCCGTTCCTGGAGAAAGGCCAGATTTATTTTGCCTATCTTCACCTGGCAGCCTCTGAAGAGGTCACCCGGGCCATGCTCGACGCTGGAATGGTCGGCATTGCCTATGAAACCATTCAGACGGACAATGGGTCCCTGCCGCTGCTCAAGCCCATGAGCGAAGTCGCCGGGGATATGGCGATTCAACAGGGGGCCAAATTTCTTGAAATGGCTCAGGGGGGCCACGGGGTTCTGCTCGGGGGCGTGCCGGGCGTTGATCCGGCTACCGTTGTGATTCTGGGCGGCGGTGTTGTCGGCATGAATGCCGCCAAGCTGGCCTGCGGCCTGGGGGCCAAAGTGTACATTCTCGATATCGACCTGAATCGCTTGCGCTATTTGAGTGATGTGATGCCGGGCCACTGTATCACTCTGATGTCCAGCCCGGCAGCCATTCGCGAGGTGCTGCCCAAAGCTGATGTGGTCGTGGGAGCGGTACTGGTGCCGGGCAGTAAGACAACGACCCTGGTTAGCCGTAAGATGCTCAAAAGCATGAAGAAAGGATCGGTTCTGGTGGATGTATCCATCGATCAGGGCGGCTGTTTTGAAACATCCAAAGAAACGACCCATGCCGATCCAACCTACACAGTCGACGGCATTGTTCATTATGCCGTCAGCAATATGCCCGGAGCGTTACCGCGAACATCAACCCTGGCGCTGAACAATGCCACGCTGCCCTATGCGGTGGAGATTGCCAATAAAGGCTGGGAAAAGGCTATGCAGGAAAATCCTCAAATCAAGCGCGGCGCCAATCTGGTGAAAGGTAAGGTGACCTATAAAGGTGTCGCAGACGCCTTTGGATTTAAATATACACCCATCGATAAACTGCTTTGGAAGCGGTCTCAAATGTGAGTTTCTAAAAAAGTAAACCCGTAAAAAGGAGCCAGAAATGATTGTAGGCATTTTAAAAGAGATCAAGGCTGAGGAAAATCGTGTTTGCATGACGCCGGCCGGTGTGGAGGTTATGCGGCAGAACGGTCATGAGGTTCTGGTTGAGAAAAATGCCGGCAAAGGCAGCGGATTTCAAAACGGTGCCTATAAAAAAGCGGGCGCTGAAATCATCAACACCCCCAAAGAGATATTCAAACGCGCCAAGATGGTGATGCATGTCAAAGAGCCCCTGCCGGCCGAATATGATCTGATTCGCAAAGGCCAGATTATTTTTACCTATTTGCACTTGGCAGCCGCCGAAGAATTAACCCGGGTGCTGATCAAAA
>JASFGH010000389.1:0-4446 GCA_050123865.1 Desulfobacterales bacterium
GAAAAACTTAAACCGGGCACTGCTGGTGTTGCATTCACCGATTGATGAGACCGTTGGCATCGAAAACGCCGCCCAGATTTTTCAGGCTGCACGGCATCCTAAAAGCTTCATTTCCCTCGATCAGGCCGATCACCTGCTGACCGATCAGGCGGATTCACTGTATGCCGGTGCCGTCATCGCAGCCTGGGCCGGTAAATACATCGATGTTTCTGACAGGAATCAACCCTCCAGGGGGAAAACCCAACACCAGGTAACCGCTCAACTTGGCAGATCGGGCTATGTTACCGATATCGTGGCAGCCGGCCACAGTTTAGTGGCAGATGAGCCCCCTTCAATGGGTGGCACCGACCTGGGCCCGGCACCTTATGATCTGTTGATGGCGGCCCTGGGAACCTGTAAAGCCATGACCCTGCGCATGTATTCAGACCGCAAGCAATGGCCGCTGGACACTGTAACCGTTCAATTGAACCATAGAAAAATTGATGCGGCCGATTGTGAGACTTGCGAGACAAAAGAAGGCCAGCTGGATCAATTTGACTGTGAAATCGATGTGGCCGGCGAACTAGATGATCAGCAAAAAAAAAGATTGCTGCAGATCGCCGCTCGCTGCCCGGTACACCGCACATTGCATTCAGAAGTCGTTGTACGGTCGAAGCTAAAAAAGAAATTTTGAATGCTTTTATCAGCAATACTGAATAAAGGATCTTACAATGGACATAAAGAATTTACCTGTTATCCCCGCCGACCGCGCAGATGACCTGCATCATCTGGAAATCGCGGCAGAAGCAGATCTGGTGCTTTTCATGGCGGGCAATCAGTTTATGGTCATGCCCGAAATCATCTCGGCTTTCCAAGATCTTCATCCCGAAATAAAAAACATATTCTACGAAACGCTGCCACCGGGCCTGGAGCTCAAACAGATACTGGCCGGGGGAGCCCTGTGGCAAAGCAAGCCGCTTCTCGTCTATCCGGATGTGTACAGCTCGGTTAATCATAAGGCCATGCAAATTTTGACACAGCAAGGGCATATCCGGCCTGAGGACCAACATCTGTATTTGCACAACCGCCTGACCTTAATGGTTCCCCGGGGCAACCCGGCTGGAATCTCATCGGTAAACGACCTTGCAAGAGATGATGTTCGCATCTCACAGCCGGACCCTGAAAATGAAGATATTGCCCATCACATTGTCGACATGTACTGCCAGGCAGGAGGCGACGCCCTTGTCAGGCGCATCATGGAAGAAAAGCGGGCCAAAGACACAACAATTTTTACCCTTGTCCATCACAGGGAAACGCCGTTGCGGATTGCAAATAAATCGGTGGACGTCGGACCCGTCTGGGTGACGGAAGCTATCCAGGCCCGGGCGGCCCGCCTGGCATTTGACGAGATCGAACCCGGCGGCCATTTGGATCAGCGCGATAAGATCAACTATTATATCTGCCGCTTAAAAAAGGCATTGCATCCGCACAACGCCCAAAAATTTATCGATTTTATTCTTTCACCTACCGCCCAGAATATTTATGAAAGCTCCGGCTTTGTGCCTCACCAGCCCTGAGCGGGTGGCCGGATGAAATTGATGACAGTCACTGCCAAAAGTGGTGGCTTTCAAAAGCAGCGCATGCGGTGGATTTGCGCGCAAACCCGGCAGCTGCTTTTTAATCGGGCACCAAGTTAAGAGCCCAATGATTCGCGGGGTTGCGGGTTGACATACGCAGTGTTCTTTATTAATCTTCACTGGGCGGTGCGCAACGGCCTTCATGGCCTGCAACCCTGATTATCCAACCGATGCCGCCCCTGATCACTATGAATAATATCATCTCCAAAGTACTAACCGGTGGCGTTATCCTGTTGCTGGTGGTGATACCCGGTTTCTATGATGTTGCCCGCACAGAACAGCGGTTCATCGATCATGGCAACGGCACCGTCACCGATCGCAAACTCGGTCTTATGTGGGCCAAAACCGATAATCAGGCCGATATCTTCTGGAGTCAGATTAGCGGCTGGTTGACAGATGAGTTTCCGGACACCATCTCGCAACTGTACGAGAACTGGCGCCTTCCGACAACCGCGGAACTGCAGAGCCTTTTTGTAGAGGATCCCAAATATCAGGGATATCAAACGCTTTGCGGCCATACGGTCAAAATTGTTCCCCAGATTCGACTCAGCTGTATCCTTGTCTGGACCTCGGATATGGCCCTGGGGCTGCCGATTGTATTCGATTTCAACCTGGGAAGCGCATTTTCCGTTGACCTGTACGATAACAAAGGCTGCCGGGTGCTGCCGGTGCGTGCGCTGCAACAGTGATTCATCAGGGCCGAATACAGGCTGCTTATGATTAAATGATAAAATATTCTGAAAGATTAACTGAGGAATCGGTAGCAGTTGTCGGCGTCCCTTTCGATGCTTTTTCGTCATTTATGCACGGCGCCGCCCTTGCCCCCGCCCAAATCCGTGAAGTCATGCATTCCGGAGCCTGCAACCTGTGTTCGGAATCCGGCATCGATCTGGCAGATCGGCCCGAATTTATTGACCTGGGCGACATCGACATTGACGGCGCGCCGAACGCCATTGAAACCATTGAAGCCACCACCAGCGACCTGTTGGCCCGCGGTATTCGCCTTATTTCGATAGGCGGCGATCACGCCATCACCTACCCGCTTATAAAATCCTATCATAAAAAATTCGGCCGACTTGAAATTGTGCACCTGGATGCGCACCCGGACCTGTATGAAAGCTATGAAGACAACCGATTTTCGCATGCCTGCCCGTTTGCACGCATCATGGAAGAAAAGCTGGCAACACGCCTGGTTCAGATCGGAATTCGAACACTTAACCCGCACCAGAAACAACAGGCCGAGCGTTTCGGCACGGAAATCATCACCATAAAGCAACTGGAAAACGCAACCGGATTGCCATTGAAAGTTCCGCTGTACCTCTCGATTGATCTAGACGTTCTTGATCCGGCATTTGCCCCCGGCGTCGCGCACCATGAACCCGGCGGCCTGTCGACCCGGCAGTTGATAGATTTGATTCAGCAGTTGCAGGCCCCGATCGTTGGCGCCGATATCGTTGAGTATAATCCCGAACGCGACCTGTCGGATGTGACCGCAATGGTGGCCGTGAAAATCCTCAAAGAGGTCGCCGCCCGTATGCTCGAAATACCGCCTGACTGCACCTGAAAGCGACCGCACGATGACTCCAGCTCGGATTGAGACAAGACGATTCGGAAAAACCGGTCAAATGGCATACTATCGCGGCAAACTTTAAATAGTCGTTTAAAATCCTTAACATGAGAAATGCGAAGATGATTGATATAGAAAAAATAGATTATTCGCTGCTGGACCAGCCGGCCATATTAAATGTCCTGTTTCATCCGCGTCCTGAATTCGGGCAATCCGAATCGGCAACCGATGAAAACCGGATCATGATCCCGGTTGACGCCGATACGCGTATCGGCGCCCGATTTCACCTGGTCGAGCGCTCGGGTGTGAATATTCTATTTTTTCACGGTAACGGCGAAATTGTCGCTGATTACGATGAATTCGGCCCGATCGTCAATCAACTGGGTGTCAACTTTCTGGCCATTGATTATCGCGGTTACGGTCGCTCCACCGGCCGCCCCACGGTAACGGCCATGATGCGCGATTGCCATATTATTTTCGACTTTGTCCGCCAGTGGCTTGCTGAAAACGCATATACCGGCCCGCTTGCCTTGATGGGCCGATCCCTGGGCAGTGCATCCGTGCTGGAGCTGGCATCGCATTACGCTGCTCAAATTGATGGCCTGATTGTCGAAAGCGGGTTTGCGCGTTCTGAGCCTCTGCTGCAGATTTTGGGTATAAACGCTGCAGAAATCGGATTTGAGGAGGCCATGGGGTTTCAAAACGCAGACAAAATTCGCAATTTTCGTAAACCCACGTTGATCATTCATGCTGAGCATGATCATATTATTCCTCACTCAGAAGGCGCCCTGCTGTTTGAAACCTGCCCGGCTGCCGATAAAACCCTGATTACAATTCCTGATGCGAATCACAACGATATTTTCATGCGCGGTCTGCAGGATTACCTGGCAGCCCTTTCAAAATTTGCCCGGCAGCTCCAGGGCGTTACAACCGCATAGGTTTGGCGGCTCCAGCACCCGACCCCTTATTCCTTAAAAGTTTCCAAGCAAACCGATTTTTCTTAATTTTCCTTAAGTTTATGCCCTGGGGAGACGATAATCATTAATGACACCAATAAGATCATCCTGGCGACGGGATCAGGCTGCCATATAGAAAATTATAAATTAATTTAGTATCTTATTAAATTTTTTGATTGGATGTTGAAAGCTGGAGTCACAGCAAATGGGCCTTACACACATTAACGACATAAAACCGGGCATGGTACTGGATGAAGAAATCAGGGATATTAAGGGGCGCCTGCTGTTGACAAAGGATAAAGAGATC
>JASFGH010000390.1:0-4442 GCA_050123865.1 Desulfobacterales bacterium
TGTGATCGACATCACCAAACCGTTTTTACGCAAAATTCCGCTGGCTGTTCCGCTGTTTAAAAATGCCAGTGGATCCGGCGAAGAGAAGCAATATTCTCAAAAAGCAGCTGATTTTCTTTCCGATTCGCTGGACTTTACGGGTTACTTCAAACTAATGGATCGGAGGGCCTTTCTATTCGACCCGGATACAAACGGCGTCACACTGACGGATCTGAATTTTCAAAATTGGACGGTTATCGGCGCAGAACTTTTAGTGACCGGATACTACAGGCTCAACGGTGACCGTATTACCATGGAGTTGCGATTGTTTGATACGTTTAAGGCCCGGCGCGTGCTCGGAAAAAAATATAGCGGCAATCTGTCAAATCAGCGGGATATCATTCTTCGGTTTTGTACCGAAGTCATCAAATATCTGACGGCAAGCGAGGGTATTTTTGGCAGCAAGATTGCATTTGTTTCCGACGGTACCGGCAACAAGGAAATCTACATCAGCGCCTTTGATGGCTATAATCCCCAACGGCTGACAACCAACAACGCCATTACGCTTTTTCCGGCCTGGTCAAGCGACAGTCAGTGGCTGGCCTTTACTTCATATAAGGCCGGAAATCCGGACTTGTTCATTCGGAACCTGGCAAAAGCCCAGGAATCAAAAGTCTCAAAGCAGGGCATCAACATTACTCCGGCCTGGGCGCCGGGAAAATTTGAACTGGCAGCAACACTTTCGTTTTCCGGTGATCAGGAAATTTATCTGTTGACTGGGTCTGGGAAAATTATTAAAAGATTAACCAAGAGTCGCGGAATAGATGTTACACCGACCTGGTCACCGGACGGAAAAAAAATTGCTTTCGTTTCCAACCGTTCCGGTAGCGCCCAGATTTACATCAAAGACTTGGCTACCGGCCGAGTCAACAGACTGACCTACGAGGGGCAAAAAAATACGCAGCCCAGTTGGTCCCCGCGAGGTGATAAAATTGCTTATACCTCCCAAATAGACGGGGAACATCATATTTTCACCATTGGAACAGACGGTCAAAACCCGGTGCAACTTACCTATGAGTCCAGGGATAATGAATCCCCCTCCTGGTCTCCGGATGGCAGCTTAATTGCATTTAGTTCAGATCGGGAAGGACCGAATCGAATATATGTTATGACTGCTTTTGGAACCGACCAGCGGCGGTTGCTGGTACTGGCCGGTGAGCAGACGAATCCCAAGTGGTCAATGAATCATCAAAATAATTAAGTGATGTTTGAATGTGAAAGGAGGAGAAAAATGCAAAAGAAGACTTGGTTGATCATAGCGCTGTTACTGGTAATTCCCGGGTTACTGTTCACCGTTGGCTGCCAAAAGAAAGCGGTGTCCCAGGCCAAAGCGCCCGCTCCGGCAGCGGCGCCTGCAGAAGAAAAACCGGCCCCGACCCCCGTGTCGAAGCCGCCTGCAGCTTGGAATATCTCACAGAACAATATTTACTTTGAGTTTGACAAATCGACCCTGACGCCGATGGCGCAAGATACGCTGATGCGGCATGCGGCTTGGCTGCGAGAAAATCCCAATGCCGCCGTCACCATTGAAGGTCATGCGGATGAGCGGGGCACCAATGAGTATAACCTCGCCCTGGGGGACAGACGGGCAGACAGTGCCAAAGCATTTTTAGTGGATCTTGGCGTAGCCGCCTCACGCCTGACGACGATCAGCTATGGTGAAGAACGCCCGCTTTGCATGGAGCAAACCGAGGAATGCTGGGCAAAGAACCGGCGGGGTCATTTTGTCGTAAACTAATGTTATCGGTATCCCCTAGATGGGTATCTGCCAAAGGGTAGATAATTTCCGGTCATGATACCAGCAGGAAAAAAATCATGATAAACAGCAAGCGCATGGATTCTTCTGCGCTTGCTGTTTATGGTGGTGACGCCCGCCCGATTGGCGGGCCATTTTCTTAAACCCATCCGAACCCCAAAGCAAAACCGAATGTCAATGAAAAGAGCTTCCATGAATAAAGTAATCTTCATCAATATTGTTTTGGCCGGCCTGATGACGCTCATCGGATGTGCCACCCAATCTGATGTAAACACCATCGATAATCGCCTTACCGAGATGGAAATGCGCGATGCCCAGCAGCGTCAGAGCGGAAATGAGCTCAAATCCGACCTGGAACGACGCAACCAGGAATTGAGAAAACAATCGGCCAGCCTGCGGGCGATTTTTGAGGAATTGAATGAAGACATCCGCATTCTGAGTGGTCGTCTGGAAGAAATGGAATATGCCTATAAGCAGCAGCAACAGAATGCTGCTGAGTTAGAGAGCAAAAGAGAAGCTAAGCTGGACAGCTTAGCTGGACGCGTTGCGGAAAATTCGGATCGGCTCAATCGCATGGACCAATATCTCAATTTAGAATCAAGCAAAAAGCGGGTGGCGGTGGCAGCACCGGTCGCTCGGGCCAAAAAACCGTCATCGGAGGATGAAATCTATCGATCCGCCAAACAAGCATTTGATCAGGGAGATTTTGACACTGCCCGCCAACGGTTTCAGGAATTTATCAAACGCTATCCCAATTCAAAAAATGCGGACAATGCTCAGTTCTGGATCGGCGAAATTTATTATCGCGAAAAATGGTATGAAAAAGCGATCCTGGAATATCAAAGTGTGATCGAAAAATATCCCAAAGGCAACAAAGCGCCGGCAGCGCTTTTGAAACAGGGGCTGGCATTTTCCAATATCGGCGATACGGCCAATGCGAAACTGATCCTGCAGGAGTTAGGTCGCAAGTATCCTAAGTCCAATGAAGCCAAGGTTGCCGCTGAAAAATTAAAGACAATGAAATGAGTCAGACGCCAGAATGGTTAAGATCATTGGCATAGATCCCGGCCTGTCGGCCACAGGGATCGGAATTGTCAGCGGGCTGGGGTCAAAAATCGATAGCTATTCTTTTGGCTGTATTCACACTTCCAAATCCACCCCTTTACCCGGTCGCCTCGATAAAATCTTCTCCAAGCTTTACCAATTGCTCAAAAGCGAAAATCCGGATTTGATGGTCATAGAAGATGTATATTCATTGAACCGCTATCCGAAGTCCGGCATCATTTTAGGGCAGGTGACCGGTGTGATTCAGCTGGCCGGTTTTCATGCCGCCATACCCGCTCTTGAAATGCCGGTCAGAGAGGCCAAACAAATTTTGACGGGCAGCGGTAGCGCCAGCAAGGCCCAATTTGAAAAGGCTGTGCGTCACTGCCTTAACCATAAGGCCCGTATTAAACCCGCACATGCATCTGATGCAACGGGATTGGCGCTTATCGGGTTGTACCGTTATCAGGATATCCGGTAGGCGTTATGGGTTGCTGGCTGTTGGTTACTCGATCGCCCTTGCTGCACGGATCCGTACAAATAACCCATAACGAATAGCCAACAACAGTTATTATTGGAGCGAAGCGACAACATGATCGGTTACATCGAAGGCAAAATTTTAAAAAAGGAAGATGAGCGGGTGCTGGTGCTGGCCAACCAGGTCGGGTATGAAATATTGCTTCCGGGCTTTGTGATGGAAGCTGTAAAACACCAAAAAGCCGGTGACGAAATCGCTCTTTATGTTTTTTATCAACAGACCGAAAGGCAACCCAAACCCATTTTAATCGGATTTAATCTTGAAGCTGAAAAAGAATTTTTCCAGTCTTTTATTTCGGTAGAAGATATCGGGCCCCTGAAAGCGGTCAAAGCCCTTAGTGTTCCGGTCAGCGAAGTCGCCAGTGCAATCGAAAACCGCGACGTCCACAGGCTCACCCGGCTCAAAGGTATTGGCACCCGAACGGCTCAAAAAATCATAGCCACCCTTGAAGGTAAGATGGGCAAATTTGCTTTGATTCGTAAAGCGGAAAAACCGGAACCGGCTGTGGAGGAAAATTTTTCCGAACAGGTCTTTGAAGTACTCGTGAAACAGCTCGGCCATAAAGCCTCTGATGCCAAGCGGATGATTGCCGATGCGCTTAAACGCAAACCGGCGATGACTTCGCCGGAGGAGATGTTGGATGAAATTTACCGCGGCGAAAAACCTGATGGTTATTAGAAGCTATCTCAAAAATGCATCTAACCACTTCGCTATTTCCAATAACCAATAACCAATAACGAATTAACTGGAGCAACACATGTCCGATGATGTCATCAAATACTCTTCAGAAAATCAGGGACTGATTTCAGGTGCGGCTCTACCCGAGGATGAATCGCCTGATATCCTTTCACTGCGGCCGGAGCGACTCTCAGATTATGTCGGCCAGGAAGAAATTGTCGAAACATTGACAATCGCTATTCAGGCAGCCACCCAACGTAACGAACCCATGGACCACGTATTGTTTTATGGGCCGCCGGGTCTCGGAAAGACAACGCTAGCGCACATTATTGCCAATGAAATGCAAGGCAACCTCACGGTAACCTCCGGCCCGGCACTTGAAAAAGG
>JASFGH010000391.1:0-4423 GCA_050123865.1 Desulfobacterales bacterium
CGAGACTGAGGCGTGCCTGCAGTCACTAGCAGCAACAGGCGGCATTGCTGCTGAGATGGGTTGACAAGATTTTAAATAATAAATATTATTGATGAGTTAGGTATTCTTCGAACATTTTTGGAGTGATAGGGTTCTGAGTTAGATCTGAGCCATCCGATCGGGTGAAGCGCATGAAACGTCATCCAATTTCGTCGAATGGGCTGGTCGGTGAGCCGACCGGTGTAAATGTCTACAAGGAATTTGACGCCACCGAGCTTTATTGTCCGAAATGCAAACAGGCTGTCCCGGTGCGCAAACGGCTATTGCTGGTGTTGCCCGAAGGCGATAAATATGAATATCTATGCGCTTACTGCTCTGAAACCGTCGGCACCAAAATCGACAGGCAGGAAAGTCCGCTAACCCTTATTTCTTGAATTTATGCTTCCCTTCTTTTATGCTTTCGTGGTATTTTTTATAAGATAAGGTTCCCGGTTCAAGGTTCTCCGTTTAGCCTGCGCCGAGCCATTCGGCCCTGAGCTCACGGCCGGAGGGCTCAGCCGAGTCGGGTTATTTCAACGACGAACCTCTGAACCCTGAACCCGCGAGGAGAAGAATTGAATGCTTAGTATAATGCGTAAACATGCCGGTAGCTGGATTATCAAATTTTTGCTGGCCGCCATCATTGTTGTTTTTATCCCCTGGGGCGTTCAACGGTATACGTCCGGGCGGTCCGGCCGCGTAGCCGAGGTCAATGGCAGCATCATTACTCTGGATGATTATCGCACCACTTATAGAAACCTTGTTGATCAGGTGCGGCAGTCATTCGGTAACAATGTCAATGACGAGTTTATTCAAACGCTCCAGTTGCCCAAACGGGCGCTGGATCAACTGATTGACAGGGCACTGATGCTTCAGGCGGCTGAAAAACTTAAAATCCAGGTGTCGGATGAAGAGCTTGCCCGGGCGATTGGCAGCATTGCCGCGTTTCAGACGGCGGGGGTGTTTGACAACCAGCTTTATCTCAACACTTTAAGCCGCACCCAGCTTTCTCCTGAAACCTTCGAAAACCAGCAACGCGAAGCGATTACGATCAACAAACTACAGAACTTTATTTCCGGCAATATAAAGGTGTCGGATATTGAAGCGCAGCAGTGGTATAAATTCAATAATACCGAAGTTGATATCGATTATGTGCTATTGGAACCGCAGCGGATGAAGGACATCGAACCCACAGCCGGCGAGATTCAGGCTCACTTTGAAGCAAACAAAGATAACTATAAAACAGATCCTGAACTTAAAATTCGCTACTTGTATTTCAACCCCAAGAACTATGAGGCCTATGTAACGATTTTAGCAGAAGATGCCAGCGACTATTATGAAGGCAACATAGAACAGTTTAAAAGCCCGGAAACAGTGAAGGCACGGCACATACTCATAAAAGTGGATGAGAATGCGACACCCGAGCAGGTCGAAGAAGCGCGGCAACGAATCGAAGATGTCCATCAAAAGGCAATTGCCGGAGAGGATTTCACCAAACTGGCGGCAGAATTTTCAGAAGGCCCCACCAAAAAAAAAGGCGGGGACCTGGGAACGTTTCGCCGTCAGGATATGGTGAAGCCCTTTTCCGATAAGGCCTTTGCAATGCAAGCCGGAGAAATCAGTGAACCGGTGCGCACCGAGTTTGGATGGCATATTATCAAAGTTGAACAGGTCAATCCGGCCTCGGTCCGCTCTCTGGATGAAGCGCGCCCTGAAATAGAAGCCAAACTGAAAGCTGATCGGTCCAGAAATCTGGCCTATGATGCGGCCGAAGCGATTTTTGATGCCGCTTTTGAAGGTCGAAATTTAGGCGATCTTGCCAAAG
This sequence comes from Desulfobacterales bacterium, assembly GCA_050123865.1. Classification (GTDB taxonomy): domain Bacteria; phylum Desulfobacterota; class Desulfobacteria; order Desulfobacterales; family JAHEIW01; genus JAHEIW01. The sequence goes on from JASFGH010000391.1 coordinate 1,844, forward strand.
AGCGCGATTTGAAAATGATCCATACCGATTTTTTCACCCGGGAAAAAGGGCCGCCGGAGACACAAAATGCCCGGCAGCTTGCAGAGGCAGCCTTTAAATTGCCCCTTAATGAGGTCAGTGAGATTCAGGACCTAGGCAATGGGTATTATCTGATTGAGGCGCTGGAGAAGCGACCGGCCCAGATTCCGGAACTAGAAACCGTAAAAGCGGCCGTTAAAAAGGATTTGATTAAAGCAAAACAGGATGCCGAAGCCCTCCGTCAAGCCCAGGCCATTGTCGCCGAACTTAAAGATACACAATCCCTGACAGCCGTTGCCGATAAGTTTCAACTCAAACCGCAGGCGTCGGGGTTTTTCAAGCGAACCGATTCGATACCCGGCGTCGGGTATGAACCCGACATCGCTCGGGCGGCCTTTAAGCTTTCTGACAGCAATAAAATTAACGCTGACGCCATCAAAGGCCAAAAGGGCTATTTCGTTATCAACCTACGTGAGCGGAAAGCGCCTTCTTTAGATGGATTTGAAAAAGAAAAGTCAAACATAAAGGCGCGCCTGCTGCAGCAAAAAGCGTTTAATGCAGTGGAAGCCTGGCTGAACCGCATAAAAGATGAAAGTGAAATTGTCATCGAAGAAGGTTTCTGGAAGAGCTGAGTCAACGACCACCCGCACAGCGGGTGGCTTGGATTTTACCGCCAAAGGCGGTAAAAGACAGGGGCACGCAGTGCCCCGATCGTTGCGGGTAAAACCGGGTGCAAAGCACCCGGTTTGGGAAACCCAAACCCATTGCGGGTTGCCGGCGATGGCGCGGGGTTAAGCGGGTTATACCTGAATTCATGCAAGATTCAGGTAACAAAAGGAGAATCGCGATGCACGATGATGCACAGCACAGCCGTACAGGCAGCTCGAGTTACAGCATAAAAAAGTGCCCCGAGTGCTACACCTATCTGCCGCTGCGCACAACCAAATGCCCATCGTGTAACACCAAACTCGGTGACGTGGACAAGCTCGGGTTTGCCTCACGAACCTTTGACTGGGTGGGTTACCTCACTGCCATTTTAATTATTATAGCGCTCGTTTGTTTTGTGTGGTGGGGATTCTTCAGCGACTAGCGGTATTCGTATTCCTTTTCGAGAATGTCTTCCGGTATGTTGTCGAGAAAACGGGACGGCTGGTTCAGGATCAATCCCGTGCTGCGATCCCAGACATTGCTAGGATAGCTAAAAAACAGGTTCTCTTTGGCACGGGTTGCGGCCACATACATCAACCTGAGCTCTTCTTCAAGCTCGTCTTCTTTATGCAGTGAATGCACCGAGGGAAACCTGCCGTCCAGCGTCCAGATCACAAAAACCGTGCTCCATTCCAGTCCCTTGGCGGAATGAATTGTGGTTAGCGTCAAGCGATCCGAACCGGCGGCTTCGGCGTACAAGCTATTTTCAAAACTGACCGTTGGCGGTTCTAAGGCCATATCGGTTAAAAAGGCGTCAAGGCTTGTGTAGCGCTCCATTATTTCAACCAGATGCTCCAGATCCCTTGCGCGACGGGGGTGGTCATCAAAGCGGTTTTTTAAAATCGGCAGGTAATATTCAACAACGGTTTGCCCTATTTCACCAACGGTCATCGGTTCGGTATCCAGGGTGGCAAAAAGCATTTTCAGACGCTCGAGCGCTTTGCTGCCGGCCACCTCAGCAGAAAGCAGGCCGGTATAGCCTGATTTTTGCGCCAGGGTTGCCTCGTAAATCTTCTGGGCGGTTTTCGGCCCCACTTTTTCGAGTAACAGCAAAATTCGGTACCAGCTGATGCGGTCATAGACATTGGCCATAACACGCATGTGTGCCAAGATATCTTTAATATGCGCCGACTCCACGAATTTAAATCCACCCATCTTCACGAACGCAATACCCTCCCGGCTCAATTCGATCTCAAGATCAAATGAATGAAAACTGGCGCGAAACAGAACAGCAATTTCGTTTATGGGTACGCCCCGGTTTTGAAAATCCTTGATCCGATCCACAATAAAGCGGGATTGGCTGTATTCATCTTCGGCATTTACCATTACCGGTTTGGCACCGTATTTTTTTTGAGAAAATAGATTTTTGGTAAATTTTTCCCTGGCCCGTTCGATAATCGCATTGGTTAAGGTCAATACGGGTTGATTGCTGCGGTAATTTTCTTCGAGCGAGACGATTCGGGTGGCCGGAAACCGTTTCGGGAAGTCGATAATATTTCTGAAATTGGCGCCCCGGAAGGCATAGATGCTTTGGGCGTCATCGCCGACGACCATGATGTTCTGATTGGTGCGGGTCAGCAGGTACAATATTTCGGCCTGAATGATATTGGTGTCCTGGTATTCGTCCACCATAATATAATGGTAGCGGTTCGAGATGCGATCCTGCACATCCGGATACTCGGCCAACAGGCGACGCAGATAAACCAGTAAATCGTCGTAGTCCAGGAAGTGATGTTCTAGTTTGCGGATTTCGAATAATTGATACAGACGCCCGATGGTCTCAAGATGAGATTCAAAATGCGGATAGTCGTTTTCGATTATCTCCTCGAGTGATAAGCCTTTGTTGACGACCCG